>JBJXHA010000492.1:0-6421 GCA_046160275.1 Bacteroidia bacterium
CAAATGACCTTTTTTAGTTAATAGTCTATTCCCTCTTTTTTAACTCTCCTATCTTTTTCCCTTTTTTCAAGATGCCACTTTTCCTGTCCTCTACGGTTTCAAACAAGGAAAAAGGGGGATTCTCTAAGTCAATGGCATAGATTTTTTTAGCCACTTGGTATTTATTCGTAAATAACATTAAATAATCACAAGAATCTAGCGCGTCATTAAAATCAGTTAATAATTCATAATGTTCATAGCCGCTTAAACCTGTAATTTCACCTGTTGGGGTGAAAGCAATGGTTTTTTCTGGCGATGAAAAATGCACATACTCTCCTACAATGAGCTGACTTGCCAAAGAACGAATCCCATCGCCTACTTCAATTTTTGTAGTTTCAAGGCCTCTTTCTGCAGTTTCTTTTCTTTCAGGTAAAGGAATTTCTACACGCTGAAAAATGCGAGCTTGCTGCATTTCTTTTTTATCCCATAAAGCAATTTCCTGTTTTTGAGGATGATAAGTCAAAAAAATAGTATCTTGTTCTGTTCTACCTTCTACCAAAAGAAAGAGTTTACCCTTCTCTCCTTTTTTGGGCATGAAAAAAGTTTGCCCTTCGTGATTGTTATAAGAAGCAAATACACGCACGCTGTCCTTCAATGCAGCATCTTCTTCAATCACTAATTCTACCCAGCCATTCAACACTTTAGCCGCTTTTTCGGGCGTTTGGTGATTTTTTAGTGCTTGAACATACTCCATAAGCACCCAATCTCCTTGCATTTCGCTTAAATAAGTAACGGTTTGCTGGGTTTGCTTTTCTGCTTTTTTATCCGAAGATTGACACGCAGAAAAAAAACAAAAAATAATGATGGCGATAAAACGAAAATAAATCATATCCCTTAGAAAATAAAGAAAGGTAAAATGTAATCCACTTGTCTAAAAATAAGATTTCAAAGTTAGCATAAAAAAATCACTTTCTTATCATTCTTATTTCTTTCCCCTTTATAAGAAACGAGTGCAAACTACATAGGTATATCTTTAGGAGAAAAACCACAAAGTAGAATAAGTTCAAGCACAAAGTAACACAAAGAAAAAGCCTTTACTCCTAACTTTGTGTATCTTTGTTAAAAATACTTTGTGAAACTTTGCGTTAAAAAAATGCGAGTTGGATACTTTATTTTTTACCTATTCCTAACAAAAACGAGAAGTCAAACCCATAACTTTTTAAAAAGCTATCAACTTCCTTCTTCATTTATAAAATATATGTATGGAATTTCTTGTTTTTCCCTATCTTTACTTCAAATCTTAATTACTTATTATATGAAGCACTTTTTTTTGATTCTACTTACCTTTTTTACTTGCCAATTATTTGCGCAAAGCGCTCGCATTGAGGGAGTTGTTATAGATAAAAATACGGGAGATAAAATGCCTTCCGCAACAGTAGTCATTCCTTCCTTAAATGTTGGGGGATTTACTGACGAAAATGGGCATTATGAATTTAACGTAAATGTTGCGGGTACGGTAGCAATAGAGGTAAAGTTTGTCGGGTATCGTTCATTAAGCAGAGAAATTACCATTGTACTAGGACAAACACTCCAAGTAAATTTTGAACTAGAAGAAGAGGTATCCCACTTATCAGATATGGTAATCGTTGGACAGAAAGTCGAAATGGAGAGAGTACAAATGAGTGCTGCATCTGTTTCTGTTATTTCTAAAGAAGTGATGGCACCTCCTCCGACAAGAAACATAAGTTCACTGGCGGCAACGGTGCCAGGAGTAAAAAAAGTAGAAACAAAACCTTCTCCTAAAACAAAACCTTCTCCTAAGAAAAAGGAAAAGACAAAATATCTGGTTGGTGTCGAAGACAAAAAAGGAATAAAAAAAGGAAATGATGATTTAAAGCCGAAGGGTATGGAAAAAGGAGAAGAGAGAATAGAGGAAATTAGAGAGAAATACGAAGATGATGAAGAAGGGGATGACGAAGACGAAATCAACGAAGAAATAGGGGCGCGTTTTGGCGTAATTGTCGAAAATCAATTTAAACCCACGAATACCGAGCCCATTTCTACTTTTTCTTCAGATGTGGACAGAGCCGCTTATAGCACAATCCGCAGAATGATAGACGATGGCGATGAAATTCCCGTAAATGCGGTGCGTATTGAAGAAATGATTAACTATTTTCCTTATCAATATCCGCAACCTCAAGGAAATCACCCTGTTATTATTCATACTGAATATTCTGCTTGCCCTTGGAACCATGAAAACGCGCTACTAAAAGTTGCCTTGCAAGCCAAAGAAATACAAGTAACACAACGTCAGCCTGTTAACCTTACTTTTTTGATTGACGTTTCGGGTTCGATGAGTGGCGTATTGCCTTTGTTAAAAGATGCCTTAAAATTATTGGTGGACAAACTAACTGCCGATGACAAAGTAGCGATTGTTGTATATGCAGGGGCTGCAGGTTTGGTGCTACCCACAACTTCAGGCGATAAAAAAGCGGAAATAGTCGCAGTATTAGACAAGTTAAATGCAGGAGGAAGCACAGCAGGAGGTGCGGGAATTACCTTGGCGTATGAAGTTGCATTGAAACAATTTATTGCGAATGGAAACAACCGCGTGATTTTGGCAACCGATGGCGATTTTAACGTAGGCATTTCTAATATAGAAGATTTAACCAAATTTATAGAAGAAAAGCGCAAAAGCAATGTCTTTTTGACTTGTTTAGGCTTAGGCGATGGCGGCTACAATGACCAAGTGATGGAAACGCTTGCCGACAAAGGCAATGGAAATTATGCTTTCATTGACAACATCACCGAAGCAAAAAAAGTATTGGTTGAGGAATTGACGGGAACACTGATAACGGTGGCAAAAGATGTAAAAATTCAAGTGAAATTTAATGCGGATAAAGTGGCTGCTTATCGTTTGGTGGGCTATGAAAATCGAATGTTGAATACAGAAGATTTTGAAAATGATGCCAAAGATGCAGGCGAAGTAGGGGCGGGGCATACGGTAACTGCTATTTATGAAATCGTGCCTACGCAAAAGAATTTGCTAGAAACTTCGCCAACTCTACCTAATACGGGTGCTGAAAAGGCTGCAAAAGCAACCAAAAAGAACGAACTTGCCCTTGTAAAAGTGCGTTACAAACAACCTACGGGTTCAGTCAGCACCGAAATTCAACACGGAGTACCTTTTACGCAAATTCGTTGGGCTGATGGCTCCGAAACCTATAAAAAAGCGTCCACCGATTTTCAATTTGCTGCTGCTGTAGCCATGTGGGGCTTAATTTTACGCAAATCTCCCTTTGTCAAAAATGGTGACATCAAAACCGTTCTCGAATGGGCTGAGCTCGCCAAAAGTACAGACCTAGGCGGCTATCGCGCGGAATTTATGGAATTGGTGAAGGAATATGAGGATGAGTAGGGAGCAGTGAACAGGCTATCTAAAAAGTTCGGAACTCTTCGAAGAGTTCCGAACTTTTTATGTAGAACATAATAAAAAGGCAATCACAATGAATTAGCCTTTTGGGAAATCTCATCACTTTTATTACGAAATGGCATAATTATTTTTCACTATTTCCTAACTCATTCCCAACAACTTCAAAATCTGCGCACTATGTTCGCGGGATTTTGGTTTTTTGATAACATGGCTAATCACGCCTTCCTCATCAATCAGAAAAGTGATACGATACTGTCCCTCATAAATACGACCATACATATTTTTTTCGCCCCAAGTGCCATAAGCTAAGGCTATTTCCTTCTCTACATCTGCCACTAAGGGAAATGGCAAACTATATTTTTCTATAAAGGCTTGATGTGACTCCTCTGTATCTGGGCTTATCCCAATGACTTTCAAACCTTTAGCTAATAATATTTGATAATTATCGCGCAAATCGCAAGCCTCTAAGGTACAAAGCGGCGTATCATCTTCAGGATAAAAATATAATACAACCTTTGAACCACGAAAATCAGAAAGCGAAATCTCATTTCCTGCTGCGTCTTTACCCTTTACTTCGGGGGCGGGCATACCTGCTAATAATGTATTTGGCATAAAAAATAAAATGATAAGTTATCAGTGAACAATTAACCGCAAACTTTATCAGAAGTGAAATTTTGACTATTAAGCAAAGACACTTTTGAAAGGAGTTACTTATTTTGTCCGCATTACTTAAACTTATGAGCTTAAAAATAGTTCTCTAAAACTAAAGAAACTTATAGTGTTGATATGGTTTCTGTTTATGATTTTTTCTTAGAAACGGTTTGAATAAATATTTTTTCCCGAAAAACACAAGATAATGATTGCCTTTTCTGTGAAATAGTACTTTTTTGAAGATATGAGCGTGGACGCTCCTCCAAAAATCAAATTCCCAAGCGTGGACACTTGGGAATTTGATTAACTCAAACAGTTTCTAAAAAATAATGCAGCAATACCCAATTTTTGTGCGTCTTAATGTTTGTCATAACATAATAAATAAGTACTTGGTAAGAATTAGTTTATGTCAATATTTTATTCAAAATATTGATAATAAGCGAGTTAATATCATTGTCCATTCTCCATTATTAATTATCCATTACTTATGAAGCATATTACTTTTCTTTTTCTTCTAGTTACTGCCTTACCCACTTCGGCGCAACATTTAATAAAATTTCGACCACAATCGCTTATTTTTCAGAATATTGCGCTCAATTACGAGTATTTTTTCAAAAAGAATACTTCCTTTCAAATAGGCTTGACTTATATGCTAAAACACTCAATACCAAGACCCTTCGAGTCGTTTTCGCTTGGGGTAGATGCCCAAATGACACGAGAAAAAGCACTTGTTCAGGCTTGGGGGTTAAGTATTACGCCAGAACTTCGTTTTTACCACAGAACTACTGAAGATGACCAAAAACCTCGTTTGTATTTTTCGCCCTATTTTCGATACTTCCACTATTTTTTTCAAGCAAAAGGTGGAGGCGAATTGCTAGATGAGTTTTTTTTGCCGCGTGCTTCTTACAAATATAAAGGAGAAGGGCAGACTTGGGCGATGAAAACAGGCTTGCAGATAGGTGCCTTATTTCCTATAACAAAACATTTGAAACTTGACCTTGTCGGAGGATTGAATATGGGAGTGAAAACAGTGCAGATGAAAACCACTTTTGAGGAGGTAGTAAACATGACTGAAAGCGAATTATTAGGATTTGTCCCCAATATTGCCTCTAATTTTGGAGATGCCGTAGTAAGAAACTTGGGGAATCAAAAAATGCTGCTTCAAACAAAACGAGTCAACATTGCCACGAGAGCAGCATTAGAAATGTGTTACCAATTTTAATTAATTTTATGAAAAAAAGACTACTCTTGTTCGGATTCACTTTTTGCTCTTTTTATTGTTTTTCGCAGGAAAATATATTAAAATGTAATCCTTTTGAGCTTACAAAGTTGAGTATTACGGTGAGTTATGAGCGACTTATTCGTCAGCACCAATCTGTTGTCTTTTATTGGAAGTATAGCCTACCTGCACAAATGGTTTCGTTTGGCAGATTTTCCATTATGTCTGGTCAACTTCCGCATCATATAATCCAAAATAATGATGTTTTATATAACAATTCCTTTCCGAGTTTTTCTTTTTTACCTGAATGGCGTTTATATTTTAAAAATAAGCGAGAAATTTCGATGAATGGAGCGTATTGGGCTAATTATTTACGATATGACTTTACTACGCTTGACAATGCTTTCCCTTTCCTTGCAATAAGCAGCGGAGTGAGCAGCGGAGTGAGCAGCAAAAATGCTACCTATCAGCAACAACATTTTTCCATAGGTTCAGGTTTGGGCTATCAATGGATTAATGGCTGCTTTGTGTTAGATGCCTTTTTGGGGGGAAATATAGGTATGGGCTATTTCAAAAGCTCTTTTTTTGATGCGAATGCTCGCCAAGATGCTTCAGCATTTCAAGCAATTTTGAAGCCCGCGATTGTTAAAACGGCAAATATAAAGCACCTTGATTTTTCTTCTTCCGTATCTTCAACCTTTTTTGTAAGGGAAATAAGAACAGGATTAAGAGCAGGTTTTTGTTTTTGAGGAGGGCTTATTTACCTTGAAATAGAACGTTTTAACTACTTTGCTAAAAAAATCTCTAAAATTATGTGAAAATTTATCTAAAAATATTTGCATTTGATAAAAAATAGTACGTATCTTTGCTAATGAATTTAGAAGATGAGGAAACGATAAAGTTAAAAAGGCTATCAAACTTAGTTTTGTGAAAGAGAGAATGAAGACTGTTGTAGTTTTTAACTTGTTTATAATCAGTTGTTTATTCCTGTTTTTTTATTCATTTTCCCCTAATCAACTATCACCTATCAATTAACAAAGAAGTATTATGAACACGCACATCACACAAATCGTAACAGGGCGCAATTTTTCAATGCCTAAAATTTTTAGCAAATTGCAGCCCGCTTTTCAAAGACATGG
>JBJXHA010000493.1:0-3392 GCA_046160275.1 Bacteroidia bacterium
ATCTGCTAATAAATGTTTAGCGTTGCCTGTCAACTCAATAGAAAGTTCTTGCTTATGCAGTAAATCTTGTAAATCTTCCATCATTATATCTACGATAAACGCAATTTCTTTTCGCGTAAGCGGTAAAAACATAATGGTTTCATCAATACGATTCAAAAATTCTGGCCGCATATTTTGTTTCAAAAGATCAAAAACTTCTAGCTTTGTCGTTTCGATAATTTCAGTACGTTTTTTATCACCGAGCGCATCTAAATCTTCAAAATTTTCCATAATTGTTTCCGATCCCATATTAGAGGTCATGATAATAATGGTATTTTTAAAATTTGCAACTCGCCCTTTATTATCCGTCAAGCGACCATCATCTAGTACTTGTAACAAAATATTAAAAGTGTCGGGATGTGCTTTTTCGATTTCATCTAAAAGAACTATCGAATATGGACGACGACGTACCGCTTCTGTCAATTGACCTCCTTCATCATAGCCAACATAACCTGGAGGCGCACCTACTAAACGAGAAACATTATGTTTTTCTTGATATTCGCTCATATCTATACGCGTGATAGCGTGGTCATCGTCAAATAAAACTTCTGCAAGCGCTTTTGCTAATTCAGTTTTTCCAACGCCCGTTGGACCTAAAAAGATAAATGAACCAATGGGTTTATCTGCATTTTGTAATCCAGCACGACTGCGACGAACAGCATCTGAAATGGCAATAACAGCTTCTTCTTGACCGATAACGCGTTTACCTAACTCTGCTTCTAAGTTAAGCAAGCGATCACGCTCACTTTGTAGCATTTTATTGATTGGAATTCCTGTCCAACGGCTCACAACATCTGCAATATCGTCTGCGGTAACTTGTTGCGTTGTCATACGGCTATCGGGAGCAATTTCTGCTAATTTTTCCTCGGCAACCATCAGCATCGCTTCTTGTTCTTTGATTTTTCCATAGCGAATCGTTGCAACGAGTTCAAAATTACTTTCCCGTTCAGCTTTTTGAGCTTGTTGCTCTAAATCTTCAAGTTTTTGTTTGCAATTTTGAATGGCTTCAATAATCTCGCGTTCATTTTGCCATTTTGCCTTAACTTTATTCAATTGCTCTTGCAAATTAGCAATTTGTTCAGATAGCGCACTAAGTTTTTTCTCGTCTTTCTCTTTTTTAATAGCTTCCCGTTCAATTTCTAATTGACGAACTTTTCTATCCAATTCATCAACATCTTCGGGAACAGAATTGAGTTCCAAACGCAATTTTGCGGCTGCTTCATCAATTAAATCAATCGCTTTATCAGGCAATTGTCGCTCTGTAATATAACGATGTGATAATTCTGCGGCTGCAATCAACGCTTCATCTAGAATCGCAACTTTATGATAATTTTCATAGCGTTCTTGTAGTCCACGTAAAATTGAGATTGTATCTTCAACACTTGGTTCATTGACTACAACGGTTTGAAAACGACGTTCTAAGGCCTTATCTTTTTCAAAATATTTTTGATATTCATCCAAAGTTGTTGCGCCAATTGTGCGGAGTTCTCCGCGCGCTAAAGCTGGTTTCAAGATATTCGCTGCATCCATTGCGCCTTGACCTCCACCCGCACCTACAAGTGTGTGGATTTCATCAATGAATAAAATTACTTCGCCTTCACTATCTGTCACTTCTTTGACGACTGCTTTTAGTCGTTCTTCAAATTCCCCTTTATATTTTGCACCAGCAATCAACGCAGATACGTCAAGCGTAAAAATCTTTTTGGTACGCAAATTTTCAGGTACATCTTGCTTAACGATACGCCAAGCAATACCTTCAACTACGGCAGTTTTTCCTACACCAGGCTCACCAATTAAAATTGGGTTATTTTTCTTTTTTCTTGATAAGATATGTAAGACCCGACGAATCTCATCATCTCGCCCAATAATTGGGTCAAGTTTGCCAGATTCAGCTTGTTCATTGAGGTTTATCGCATATTTTCCGAGTGCATTGTATTGGTTTTCAGTACTTTGGTCGGTGACTTTTCTTCCTTTTCGAAGCGCATCAATAGCATCTTTAAGAGTTTTTTCTGTTGCGCCATTTTCACGTAAAAGCTTAGCGGTTTTGTCACTGCCAGCAACGATAGCAAGTAAAACAATTTCAACCGCAATGAATTCATCGCCGATTTGTTTCGCAATTTCCTTTGCCTTATTTACAACTCGTTGTGCATCGTTTGTAAGATATTGTTTTTCTTCAACACCAACTTTCGGATAAGTGGTCAAAAGTGCATCTAGTTGTTTTTCCATTGTACCAATATTGACACCTGCTTTTCCTAATACAAATGATGCAACATTATCATCTTCTGATAAAATTCCTTTGAGCAAATGGGCGGTATCAACCATTTGATTACTCAATTCACGAGCAATCTCTTGTGCTTTTAAAATGGATTCTTGAGTTTTAGTTGTGAAGTTTTCGAAATTCATATTTATCGTGATTTAGAATGTTAGTTAATTGGTGTTTAGATTTTTTATACGGAATTATCTAGTAAAAGAAACAAAGGTATAATCGTGACACGACTATTTTTACAATTATTTACTTATAAATCTATTACGTATAAGCGTTATGCTAAAAGTAGTCGTGCCACGAATAAATGTTTCGTAAAGTAGATTATTCAGTTTTTTTATATAGAAGGTAAACTTCAAATTTGAATCCAATTTGATTTTAGTGTAAAAAAGGCAGATTTTTATATTAAAAGCATGAATTTTTGGCATGTTTTTTCAAAAAAACATGAAAAAAAGACAGATTTTGTATAAAATGTAACTTCAAGACAATACTTAACGTAATAAGGGGAATATGTTTGAAGATTTGAATATTGAAGCACAGCAAATGCACTCGGACGAAGAGCCAGAGTTCATGCCTCTGTTTTCCTTAGATGAAGACGACGAGCCTCGTGGGGATGAAGTTTATCCTGACGTTATGCCTATATTGGCACTCAAGAATACTATCCTTTTTCCAAGAATTGTAATTCCGATTACGATTGGACGTGAAAAATCAATTGCGGCGATTCAACATGCTTACGAAAACAATCGTTTGATTGCGGTACTTTCGCAAACGGATACGCGTATTGAAGACCCGAAACTAGATGACCTTTATAAAATTGGTACGATTGCCCGTATTTTGAAAATTCTCAAAATGCCTGATGGGACAACAACGGCGATTTTGCAAGGTCGTAAAAGGTTTAAAATCAATTCGTTAATTGAAGATACTCCTTTCTTACGTGGCTCAATTACAGCACTCGAAGATGAAGCTCCTCATAATGAATTAGAATTTGAGGCAATGCTTTCGGCTATTCGAGATTCTGCTAAGGAGATTATTGACCTTTCGCCTAATATTCCTAATGAAGCGTTAGTAATGCTACGGAATATTAACAATC
>JBJXHA010000494.1:0-11209 GCA_046160275.1 Bacteroidia bacterium
GTCATCAATGAACCAGAAATACTATAGGTTTGATAACCACGTATTTGTGGGGCAAAATCACCGAAATCATCTGTTTCTAACCACACAAAAACCTTCTCAAAGTAAGGCACTTTTCGCCCCAATATCCAAATATTTTCGCTGCCATAGGCAAAATTCCAACGTTTAGAAAGCGGAATATAATGCGCCCAAGTAACAGCCGCTTTGGTGAAATTACTGGTTGAATAAGGCAAAAAACCATATACACGCTCCATCGCCCGAAAACGAAACCCTTTGCTGGGGTAGGCTTTTACATCTCTCACATCATTTACATACTCTAATTGTAAAGATGGATAATGTTCTATTTGATTATTATTGCCAATATAAACAGGGTTATAATATTTCATGCTATCGGCAATGCGAAAATAGCTATAAGATAATTTCATGGATAAGGATTGAAAGGCATCAAAACGTTTTCTGAAATTGACATAGCCGCCAATTGTGGTTTTTAAAGGTTCTGTGGTTACGCGCCCCCATCTCACCTTGCCATCTAAAGTATTGGTAATCATCTCTTTCTGCTCAATGTATTTTAGCCCCACGCTGGCATCAATTCGCTGTTTAGGAATAAACCAAGGTAGCCCATAATACAAATAAAATTGCTTTGAGAAACCTAGTTGTGCCAAAAACCATAACGTTTCGTTTCTACCTGTGATGTTTGTCCAAAATAAAGAGCCATTCACCGAAAGTCTATTTAATACCGATAGTCGCGTATCTTGATAGAGTAATTTTTCTAACACATCACGACTATTTCTCTCCTCCACTACCGCACTAGCCGCAGGGAAAATATACCAACGCTCCTTGACTTGAATCTCCAACGTAAGACTTGTGCTGTCCTCTTTCCATGTTGGCGTTACTACAACGGAGTTGAAAAGCCCCAAGTTATAAATATTTTGCTGATTGCGCTTGAACACTTCAGAAATGGTGGTTTTACTCAAAGTGTCACCTTCAACAAAGGTCATTTCTCGCAAAATAACATAATTTCTGGTTCTTTTATTTCCTGTGATTTCGATGTTTTCCACCGTAATAGATTGGGCAAAACTGGAAAAGTAATAAGTGAAAAATACAATCAACCAAACTACGTAGTTCATGGAATAGGTAAAAATAGGAGCAATACAATGCCTAATGAATAGGACAAAGGTAGAAAGATTTGCTAGTTTTTCACAATGTAATTTGTTTTTTGTAGCTTTGCCCCAAAATTCAAGTATTTACAAACAAACTAATTATATGAGTAAAGAAAATAACCAAGACCATGGCACAGGGCATATTTTACAAAGCCTAGTGGTTAATTTAGTGATTACAGTGGTAAAAGGGATTGCCGCTTTTTTTACAGGTTCAGGTTCTATGTTAGCAGAAACAATTCACTCTTTTGCCGATTGTGGAAATCAAGGGTTATTGTTGTTAGGGGTGAAACAATCTCGCCGCCCTGCGGACAAAAAACACCCTTTAGGTTATGGGCGTGCCGTTTATTTTTGGTCATTTATGGTGGCGATGCTGCTTTTTTCACTAGGGGGAATGTTTTCTGTTTATGAAGGAGTTCATAAACTTTCGCACCCTGAACCCGTTTCAAATATCGGTTGGGCGATTGGCATTTTGTTGTTTTCCATTGCATTAGAGGGCTATGCAACCTATTCTAACATTGTGGAATTGAACAAAAGAAAAGGAAAGGTTGGCTTTTTTCAATATTTAAGAGAAACAAAAGACAGCGATTTGGTCGTGATTTTTGCTGAAAATTCTGCAGCGGTATTGGGTTTAGCTATTGCTTTGATTGCAATGATTGCAGCCTATCTTACCGAAGATGCGCGTTACGATGCAATGGGTTCATTAGCAATTGGTTTGGTTTTGGTGGGAGTTGCCATTTTCTTATCGGTTGAAGTAAAATCGCTGCTTATTGGCGAAAGTGCTGATCCTGTTATTGAAAAATTGGCTACTCAAATTGCCTTAGAGCATCCACTTATTAAAGAATTGATTAACTGCATTACCATGCAACAAGGACCAGGCGAAGTGTTGGTTTGTGCAAAAATCATGTGTGAACCTCGTTTGAATGCCACAGAAATTAGTACCTTGATTAATGATTTTGAAAGACAATTGCGCGCAAATTGCCCCGAAGTAAAATGGATTTATGTAGAGCCTGATTTGCAAGAATGGAAGCAAGGGAGAATTGAAGGCGGATATGTGTAGCGAGGATTTGTGAATGTATAAAAAACGGGTATCGAAAAGATAGAACTGTTTTTACATTTAAATATATGATAATCATTTACTTATGAAATTGCATTAATAAGCTCATTCTCTTTTTTCTTTTTCATTTAGAATTGGTATCATATACAGAGTGATAAGTAGTAGTCCACAAATAACAGACACTTCCCTTTTTAAATGCAGAAGCATCTACACTACTGCTATTGAAGGAGTTAGTAGTGTAGATGCTTCTGCATTAATGCCTGAAAAATGGTTATTTAAATGAAGTAAGCTACTTAATAGTGTGGTTCATTGAAAGTTATTACGAGATTGTATCCGCAACAACTTCCAATGAACCAATAATGTCAAATAGAACATAAGGAAAATGAAACAATTTTTAATATTATTAATTACAACGATTACATTCGTCCCTATTTTTGCACAAACTGCAGATAGCCTTTCGTTTATACAATCAAAACGAATGACAGATGCTGACTTAGCGAAGAAACGCGAAGGGACTTTTGTAACAGGTATTCCCGACTTCTCTTCCGACCCCGTAACGGGGTTTGGATTGGGGGTTAGAACAAATACTTATTGGAATGGGAAACGCACACATCCCTTTTTTGCTTACACGCCTTATCTTGTGAAACTTAAAGCAAATGCGGCTTACTATACATCAAATGCAAGAGAAATTATTTTATCCCTTGATGTGCCATATTATAAAGGCACAAGATGGCGGTTTAAAGTCGATTTTAAGGCGCAACAAAACCCTGCTAACTTGTATTTTGGTTCTACCGAAGCAACACTTGGGGCATTAAGGCTTCCCTCAACCCCAAACGGTGGGCAAACTTATTCTACTTATTCCTCATTTGACAAAGCAAGAAAAACCCTAAGACCTGGAGGAATTGGGGAAGCAAGTTTTGTGACGGACGCTTTATCAAATAGGTTTAGAGAAACAGAATATATGCTAAACCTAAAAGCAGACTATGCACTTGGCAAAAAAGGAGTATGGAGAATGATGGGTGGTTACGAAATTCAACATTTGAGTTACAAAACTTTTGAAGGCGTAGAAGCCGAAGCAATTGACCCAAACACAGGAGAGAAAACAAAAGCTGTAAATGGAATTTCCCTTTTAAGGCGCGATTTTCAAGAAGGACTCATTTCGGGACTTGATGGAGGTTGGGTTTCTATATTGCAAGCAGCCTTAATTTTTGACACAAGAGATTTTGAACCTGACCCTACTCGTGGCTACTATCTTGAAATAGCTAATGAATTTTCAAATCCAGTGATTGGTTCACAATTTAGTTTCAACAAACTATTTATTCAAGGACGATTTTACAAAAAAATACCACTTGGAAAACGCACAGTTTTGGGCGGAAGATTTGGTGTGGGTAATATTTTCGGGGCTAATGCGCCCTTTTTTGAATTTCAAGATCAATGGAGTCCAGACGGCAGCATAAATGCATTAGGAGGTAAACAATCGCTTCGGGGACATAGAGCAAACCGTTTTCTAGCGCGTTCCTTAGCATTTGCAAACTTTGAACTACGCATTAGACTTGCAGAAGCCCAGTTGGCTAAACAACGCTTTGCGTTTGGAATTGCTCCTTTTTTTGATGTAGGTACAGTTAGAGATAATTGGCAAGACTTAAACTTTAGGAATATAAAATCCTCGTATGGTGGCGGAGTGCGAATTGCATGGAATCAATCAACTCTGATTTCAGTTGACTATGGTATTTCAAAAGAGGATAAATTATTTTATTTTGGCATTGGGCAAGCCTTCTAAAAAATAGATAGGGTTAAGGTTTCATCTAATGTCATTGTCAAACTGATACTTTAATAAAGGATAAAAAAACAGGCTGCCCATTTCGGATAGCCTGTTTTTGTAAACAATTCATTGCGAATGTGTTATCTCAAGAGGGTAATTGTACCTACTTCTTTATTTTGGCTATTTCCATCAAAGGCTTGTGCTTGCAATACAAAGGTATAAACCCCTTCTGGCACATTTTGCCCTTTTAGGTTTTTGCCGTCCCATGCTTTGCTTGGGTCATTGGTTTGGAACACAAGCGTTCCCCAACGATCATATATCCTAAATTCCATGCTTGAAATATTAAACAAAGACACTTTTAACACATCATTGATACCATCACCATTAGGAGAGAATGCTGTAGGAACACTTGACGTAATCACCCGAACTACTTCTATTACTTTTTGCGCTTTGAGTTCACAACCATTTGCATCTTCTGCGGCCAAAGCAACAAGGTATCTTCCAGGAGTGGAATACTCATAAATAGGAGAGGGGAGAGTAGAATTATCTCCATTCCCAAAATCCCAATTCCATTGTGTTAAGCCAATAGAAGAAGTATAACTCCCTTTTATTTGAGCTTGTGGCATTTCTAATATCTCCTCAATGTTTAATACAAGGTCTTGCTCATCAAATAATTGCGCAGTAATTGGCACTTTTGCCGAGCGGCAACCAATGTTTGAAACCGATTGAACATAGTAAGTGGTAGTTTGCGCAACATTATTCAAAAATAAGAAGTCTTTTTTGAGGAACGGCGTTTGATCATTTATATCATAAAACCATTCTACTTTAATTCCTGTAGGCGTAAATACCTCTAAAATAGCATTTTGAGAAGCACAAATAGAATCGTTTTTAACTACTGGGGGAGCAGGAATAGGCGTTACTTCTACATTTTTTGTAATACTTCTTGTACAACCTGAATCTGATGTTACAGTTAAGGTAACAGGAAGTAAACCACTAACAGGGAAAATAAAGTTAGGGTTCGCTGTATTTGTAACATTCCCAAAACCCGCCATGTTCCAATTATAAGTAGAAGTTGCCAAATTGCCCAAAGCATGAATGGTCGTTGCATCTGTAAATTGCGTTGGGTCGCCTTGACAATTAACAGTTGAGGTAAAGCTGGGTTTTGGTGTTGGCAAAATGTTAATGCTTCTTTGCAACGTGTCTTTACAATTTTCAGTAGTAGAAACAATAAGTGTAACATTATATGCACCCGCTCCTGTTAAATAAGCGTGTTCTGGGTTTTGTTGATAACTTCCACCACCATCGCCTAAATCCCACACCCAAGCTACGATATTACTACCATTAATTTGTGATAAATCATTTAATTGTAATACTTCATTTTCGCAATTATCTTGGTAAGTGAAACTTGCAATTGGCATCGCATATTTGGTAATCAACACACTATCTGCTTTAGAAACGCAGTTATGAGCATCAGTAGCAACTACATAAAAATAAGAAGTAACCGAAGGTGTTGCCCATGGATTTGCGATAGTAGTTGACGTTAAATTACAAACTGGCGCGGGTTGGTCGCAACTCCATACATAATTATAAGGAGATAAACCTGTAAGCGCATTGGCACTTAATTGTACTCCTAAGTTACAAAAGGCTTGCGGCGCACCTGCTTCTACTACGACCTCATCATAGGTTTGCACAATGACAGAACTTTCATTTATACAACCTCTATAATCTACGGTTAAAGTAACGGTTTGATTTCCAGAAGATTGTGAAACACAGCTTGCGTTTTGGGTACTGGCTGTATTAGGAACGCCAA
The DNA here is from genome assembly GCA_046160275.1 of Bacteroidia bacterium. Taxonomy (GTDB): domain Bacteria; phylum Bacteroidota; class Bacteroidia; order J057; family J057; genus JBJXHA01. Next base: position 5,784 of record JBJXHA010000494.1, read on the forward strand.
AACTGCCAAAATTCCAAGAAAAAGTTTGGATTGCGGGGTCAATGACTGTACCTGTATAAGTATAACTAATTGGAAAGCCAAAACAAACGGCAGGTGCAGAAGGTGTAAAATTTGCTGACGGAATTGTAATTACCTCGATAGGGTGGCTAACAACATCAGACAAGCAACCTAAGGTAGAGGTAAAAAATAAATCTATATTTTTAATGCCACTTGTACCCCAACTTACTTGATAAGGTCCTATTCCTGAGCCACTTACAATATTGCCACCGTTGAAATTCCAAGTCGGTGTTCCCCCAATTGGGGCAGAGGTTGTTAAACTTATATTGAGCGGATTTGAGCCGCAAGTGGTACTATCCGAAGTTGCAAAGTCAAAATTGGGCTTAGGTTCAATCAAAATGAGGTTCGTAACTGTATCACTGACACAACCTTCAATAGAAGTAAAATAAAGGCTAACATTGTGCAGATTCGGAGTGTTCCAACTTAATTGATAAGGTCCTGTACCTGTTCCCGAAACCACCGTAGCATTGTTAAAAATCCAGTTAGGAGTAGAAGTTGCAGGCGCACCTCCTGAATACGTTACAGGAATATTTGTTTGCAAACAACCTGCATTTTGCATTTGGAAGTTAAAAATAGGTTTAGGAACTACTGTCAAACTATGTGTAACTGTATCGGAAAGGCAACCATTTTGTGTATTTAAAAACAAACTTAAGTTTTTAGTGCCTGCCGCAGCCCAGGTAACTTGATAAGGCCCATAACCGCTTCCACTAAGGACAGTTGCCCCTGCCAAATCCCAGTTAGGAGTCCAATTCGTGAGTGTTCCAGAGATAGAAGAAAAAGTAATCGTAACGCTAGCAGTATCACAAACGGTCGTATTGCTGATAGTAAAATCAAAAATAGGGTCGGGGATAACGGTAACGTTAATGCTGGCACTTTTTACACAACCTACAAGGTCTGTAACGAAAGCAGAATAAGTACTAGTAGTTGAAGGAGATGTCGTAATAGAGGGGGTATTTGCGCCTCCAGGCACCCAACTAAAAGTATAGCCAGCAAGTCCTGTCGTTCCTAAACTTGTTTGGATAGTAGTACTTGCGCCTCCACAAAGTGTATCTGGTTGTGCGTCAAGCGTGATATTTCCATACGAAAAAAGTACTGTATCAGAGGGCGTTACATTCCCACAATTATCTGTAACTGAACCTACTAAGGCAAAGGTATAGATACCTGGAATCGTAGGTGCAGGCGAAACTGTAAGTGTGTAGTCATCTTCAGAAGTTGCTCCTAATGCGCAAGCTGCGCCATTTGCTGCAGTTACAGTAAACGGTCCGCCAGGACCTGTTAAAATAAAATCTGTAGGTTGTACCGTATTACAAAGTACATTTTCAGAAAAAGAAACGACAATCGCAGAACTACCACAGTTATTGGTTGCATTTATAAGTTGTGGTGGAACATTATCAAAAATAACGGCGGTAGAAGCAGAAAAGTTAAGGGTATAACCTGATTGAGAACTGGAAAAATTACTAACATTTAAAACATAAGTTTGACCTGCTAATACAGGAATACAAGGATTATTTTGCGCACCCGCCAAACCATTCGCGCCTGTTACGCCAGAAACCCCCGAATAATTGCAACTTACTTCCAAACTTGCGTTGGTTGCGATGTCAGAGCAGGGATTATTGGTAAGGTTATATACCGCCCAGTCGTAATCATTACTAAGCGTATTAGGGGTAATAGAAAAGCACAAGTTTCCTGGTTGTTGAATAGTCATTACATACCAAACGTCATTTAACTCACCTGAACCCAAGCAAGAAATGCCTGGTGAAATTTCATTAGGTATGTTTCCCACCCCTACATAAGAGTTAGGTTGCGAATAAATATTTTGGCAAACAGGAATCGCATTTAAGCAGTCTTGATTTGTTGGAGTTTGGGCATATATAATCTTCCCCAAAATCATCAAAAAAAGCCACAAGTAACGTGATAAATGTGAAATATGTTTCATATAATAGATAGATAATTAGCAGTCAGTAATGGATAATTAATAATTGATAATGGAAAATGATGTTAACTTGCTTATTGTCAATATTTTAGGTGTAAATATTAACATAAACTAATTTTTACCGAGTACTTATAACAAATAATTGGTAGTAGAATCCATGCTTTCCTTTTTACCAGAATCAAGGGCGAAAATAAGCAATAATTTTGAAATAAAGGAAATAGAATGATTGAATTGCAAATAATTTGCGATGAACTGTAATTGCAAGTAGGTTTCGCTAGGTAAAACACAAAGAGAAAAGCACTTTATCTCATCTATGAGATAAAGTGCTTTTACGATTTAAGGGCTTATTTTATTGCTTTTGTAAGGCGTTCCTGTCCAAAGGTGTGGTATTGGAGGGAGCAATCGTTGACATATTAGGCGTAAACGGAGTACCACTAGCTTCTGTATGCATAAAACCATCAGTAGAAACCGTTTTACGTTGAGGATTGCCGATGTTAATCATAATACTTTCAGGGCTTTGTTTCAATTTATCTACCTTAATATTTTGATTCACAGGCGAATAAATTCGTTCTGTTGGGGTTTTTCCTTCTAAAACAGCAACTTTTTTCTCTAATGTTTCAATCATTGCTTGTTGTTCTTGAATGGCTTTGATAAGCACAGGCACCATAGAAACATAGTTTACCCGCATATTTTCTAACGCTACTCTATTCAATTTATTTGGCTCATTTTCATCGGTAGCCTTATAGTCATGCGTTTTTACAAGCTCTGGGGTAAGTGCCAAAACTTCTTGTGCCACAAGCCCTAGTTTTGTTTCTTGAAAAGGGTCTTCTTTTAATTTGTAAGAGATAGTACGCATTTTCATTAACTCAGCCAAACCATAAGACATATCTTTTACTTCTTTTTTGGCGCGAATATCCGAAACATTCCAAAAATCATCTGCATACACATCATCCCAAGCATAAGTAAAACCTAAATCGTAGGTAATATTTACAGTAGGGGTAAAGTCATTATTGATATGCGTTTCTGAAATACCATCTAATAAAAACTCCACAGAACCAATACCCACCGCAGCCCCATCGGCAGTGCCCTTATCAAAGTCAACCAAATAATCTACCGTAACACCATTAATAACGGAGCCATTAGACGAAAGAGTGCCAGCGGAGGAGCCATAACGTACTGCATTTTGGTCGGCATCTAACCAAAACATATAGGGGCGAGTTTGTGATTCCATCCTTACGTCGCTGTTGGATGCAAACTCATTAATGATGACAGAACCATTTACTTCTAACAAGGCTGTTGGGGCAAAAGTATTAATCCCTACATTCCCATTATTCAAAATGGTCATTCTTTCAGTTTGGGCAGCCAAGACTCCTGTTGCTGCCGTAGCACCTGTGTTAAAGATATAACGCCCGCCTATTGGGTCAAGGCTGATGTTACCTGTATAACCTGTTTGCAATGCACGAGTTCCGCCACTATAATATGCATTAAAATAAATACCTGGCCAGCTTGAAACCAAACTAATTCCATTCAAATTTCCACCAAAAATGGCAGAAGTATTGCCTACTACCCCATGTTGTTGAAGAATAGCGAGTGTTGGCGCGGATGTACCAATTCCCACATTACCTGCACTTGTGATACGCATTCTTTCCACAGGGTAATTACTTCCATCAGGACTAGTGGCAAACAACAAGCGCCCAGGCATATCATTTACACCAGGAGTACCATCTACTTGGGTTATAATCGCAGTCATCCACTGATAAGTTGTGCCATCATAAGCATTTCCCCAAATACCTCCCACAAAGTCACCGTCTGCTACCATGGTGGGTGCCGCGCCTGTTCCCCTTGATTTCGTATTTACAAAATAATCTGACCAAGTTGCATCTTGAACAGAATGGGTTGTGATATAGCCCGTTCCACTTGAAAAAGTACCCAGTTTATCGTATCCTGTAATATTCGCATTCATTCCCATCGTGGTATTACCCACAGCAAAAACACCTCCAGCTGTGAGTCTAGCTTTTTCTGTTCCATTGGTTTCCATTGGAAAATCAAAGTTATCATTTGTCCCAATGCTTCTTTGCGCCCCATTCATATTTCCATCTAATTTCCAATCTCCGCCTCCTACTCCATTATTATAGTCCTTCACTACCCAACGTGCGTCTGTTGTGTTATAAACAAAGGTAACAGAGCCATTTGCGCCAATCACTAAGTTGCTTCCATTACCTGTGATGATACGTTCTGCTGCTGTGGCAGTTCCATCTTGGTTATTAATCGTCATGTTAAAGTTGGTTGCATTGTACAAAGTGACAATTCGTCCATCAGAGCTGCTTATCCCTGCTGCTGGGGCTACGGTCATGCTTGTGACATTAAAATTGGCAGTAGGAGTGGAAATACGGTAATAAGAGCGTGGAGTAGTCGTGGTATTTACGGCATAATTAGGAGCTGCTCCTGTCAAGGTCGCGGCAGTTGTTTTCAATGCCAAATCTCCCCAAACGTCCAAGGTGGTATTGGGGTCATAAGTGTTAATCCCTACTCGCTGCCCTGTACCATCAATTACGGCAACATTGGTGTTTGTTCCTCCCCCTAAAAATAAGCGGTTGGTTCCTCCTGATGCAGTAACTCGTACATCACCTGCGCCGCCACCGCCAAGCGCTACCCCGATTTTTAAGCGATAGCTTGCATTTCCGATACGTACATCACCTTCACTGGCTGCTGTATTCCAGTTGCCAGGAGCAGCGACATCTAATTTTGCGGCAGGTGTAGCAGTTCCAATCCCTACATTTTGTGCGAAAGAACATTCACTAAACAAAGATAAAGCACCTAGCCCTATCAAAAACTGAGAAAATAGTCGGTTTGGAGCAAAGCGTGCCGACAATAAGTTGAAATTTTGCATAAGTCTAACAATTAAAAGAACTTATAATAAATAGTAAAACATAAAATATAATCCTGCAAATGTGGGCGTACTTGGTTAATGTGAAGGATTTTGATAAGGTAACTGTATTAAGTAATGAATAATTAATGGTGAATAATGGATAATGAATTTAATTTCTTGATAATCAATTATATATTATCAGTTTGTAATGTAAACTAAGTCAAGTCGAATACTCACCATGAATAAATTTACGGTCATTTTACTTGGTAAGGGTAGTAGGTAATTTCGACTATTCCAAATAAAATGATAATTTTTTAGAGAAAAAACACAAAGTTTACACATTGCAAATCAAATGTTTAAAAGCCCTGATAGGAGATTGGATTTGCTTTTGGGGGGGTAAAAAACAAAATCAATAAAGTTGCACATCAACAAGGCCTTTAATTTTTCTTCCCCCTAGTATATTTGGTAGTCCTTCAAATGTAATGCTAACTAAAACCTGTAGCGGCTGCTTTAGCTGCCGCAAAAGCGCAAAAACGAAGTTTTTGCAAGTTATCGGGCAGCTAAAGC
>JBJXHA010000495.1:0-4723 GCA_046160275.1 Bacteroidia bacterium
TCCGACAGCAAACATTACGGTAGGAACAACCACAGGTTACACCCAAATTACCGCACCTACGGCTCCGTATGCTAATTTTGCGGTAAATGGTTGGTATGTAATGAATCGCTTTTGGAATTTAACGCCTTCGGTGGCAAATACAAGCCCAATTCCGATGAGAAGTTATTTTGCCCAAGCGGATTATAACAGTATGCAAACCGCAGTACCAAGCCTTTCATCTCCGTCTCAACTTTACTTTTTTAAATTTACTTCGGGTTCGGGAGTTGACCCTAATCCTGCCAATGGACACGCAGGCGCAGATTTTAGTGAGTTTCTGCCCCTTGCTTCTACGGTAAATAATTGGGGTTCAAACTACTACGCAGAATTTACGGTCAATAGTTTTTCAGGTGGTGGTGGTGGTTCTAATGGAAATGGAAGCGGTTTCCCTGTGGAATGGCTCGATTTTACAGCAAGCCCTACCTCCGCAGGAACGGTAGCCTTAACTTGGTCGGTGGCGGCAGAGAAAAATCTTTCGCATTATGAAGTGGAGCGTTCTTTAGATGGCACCTCTTTCCAAAAAATGGAAGAAATACCTTATTTATACACGCCCAATACTACAAATACCTATGCAACGCAAGACAAGCAGCCTTTTCAAGGAGCTGCTTATTACCGCATTCGCCAGTTAGATTTAGATGGCAGATTTAGCTATTCAAATACGGAAAAAGTATGGGTAGAGCCCAACCTTATCCGCGTCAATATCGCGCCTAATCCCAACCAAGGGGTATTTGATTTGCTTGCTAATGCCAACCTTTCGCAAGTAGAAGTGCAAATCTGGAGCATAGACGGTCGAAAAATCGCCACCTACTACTTTCCTACCTTAAACGGCAAAGCCACCTTAGACATCAGAAAAGAAGTAGCAAAAGGGGTGTATTTGTTTAAAATTCTCGCAGAAGAAAGCATCACAGGGCGAGCGGCGGCAACTTATCATAAGGTGATTGTGGAGTAGAGGGGATCTATAAACGTGCGCTATTTCCAAGCAATTTATTTTTATTGGAAATAGCGCACGTTTCTTTGTATTACTGATTTTTTTGGTAATACTCCAGAATAATTTTTATATCATCTAATAAACCATTTATAAAACCCTGCCTTTGTTCCGTATTATACAGTGTTTCATTGCTAAAATCATCAAAATTTAGCTCCTCATTTATATTATATGCTGCTATCCATCCCGAAACTGCGGCTTCCTCTACCTTTTCATCGTAAGTAATTTGCGAAAAATGTATGTTGTTTGCCTTCCCTGCTCCCACTAGTTTATATTGAAATTGTTCGATAGCAGCCAAGGTTCTTTCCTTTTGCAGCTTTTCGTTTTTCTCATAATCAAAACCTATTCCTACGGTATTTCCATCTTCCCCGTCATTCATAAATACAAAAAAATAAATAGCTTGCCCTTCAAAGGTATCAATGCACCACTTTACATAATGCACACCATTTTCTAACTTATCTTCAACACATATCCCCTTCGATGTAAGCCCTTTTTTTAGTTCTGTCCAAACATAAGTTTCAAACCGATGAACAAGTGCTTCATGGAGTTTGCTAAACAACTTTATGTTTTCCTCTTCTAATAATAATGCAACGAGTTTATCCTTTAATTCCTCATTCATACTACCCGTATTTATTTCTATCATTTTATTATATTGGTTCAAAATTTCAATCAAAATATCCCCATCTTTCAACAGTTTGATGCAATCACTTATCCAGCCGCTAATTGTCCATGCATAGGAAATACACAATATCTGATTTTCTTGTAGCTTATCTCCCACGCATAAAGTCAATGTATTATCCTTGTCAGTATAGCTAATATCGTTTGGCTTTTCCCCATATAAGTTAAGATACAATAGAAATATCTTTTTATGAGGGATTTGACTGCATAACTTTTTGTAATACCCTAAGAGTTGCCCTTCTGTATCAAAATGATAAATCTTATTCTCAATCATAATTGCCCAATCTTCCGCCTCAATCAAAATATCAATATGATTACACTCTCTCAAAACGTTAATATTTTCACTACTCAAAATATTTTCAGGCGATGAAAGCTGTTTTAGAAAAATTTCTAAAAAAACTGCACCTTTGCCATGTTTACCTTTGGGGTTTAACAAATCTGCAAGAAAATTAGAATGAATAACCTCGCGCTCCTCAACCCTTAAAACAGAGAAAATATTATAAGTATTTGGACTCAAAATATCGGCATACTGTTGATAAATTGAATGGGCTTTGCTAAAAAAAACTTTTATTGATTCGATGTCTTTCTCCATATTATAATTATGTTTGTTTTACTTCCCAATACAGAATATGCAACTCCTAGACAAACACCTAATTATCAGGCATTTATCATTAAAAAAGAAAGTACAAGGTACAAATGAGGTACAAAATTTTTATTTTTCCCCTTTTTATAGCCTTGCGGTTTGCGTAAAAGTGTGTGCTTATTAGCAAAGTTGGCGCAAATTATGTATTTTTGCCGTAAATTGAATGGTATATGGCAGAGAAATATCCTGTTGGGATTCAGAGTTTTTCGGAGTTGGTGCAAAAAGGTATGACTTATGTGGACAAAACACCTTTGATTCACGAGTTGCTGTTTTCGGAAACTTCGGGGCAAAAAAATTTCTTTCTTTCGCGCCCGCGTAGGTTTGGTAAGTCTTTGTTGATTAGCACCTTACGGGCAATTTTGGAGGGCAAAAAAGAACTATTTCAACACTATTGGATTTATGACAAAATCCAATGGGAGAGCCACCCTATTATTCACCTTTCAATGATAGAAATTGATTTTGCGCGTAAGGGCTTAGTGCCTGCTTTACAGCATCGTTTACGCGAAATTGCGGAGGAGTATGAGGTCGTGTTGAAAGATGATTCTTTGAATGATTTGATTAAAGCCTTATATAAACGCTATCAAAAAACGGTAGTGATTTTGGTAGATGAGTACGACAAACCTATCATTCATGGCTTAGAGCAGGGCGATGTGGCGTTAGCGGAAAAGCATCGAGATATAATGAAGGATTTTTATGGGGGCTTGAAGGAATTGGGCGATTACCTTCGCTTTTTCTTTATTACGGGCGTATCTAAATTTGCGCGTGTTTCTATTTTCTCCGACCTCAATCATTTGTCAGATATTACCCTTGACAAGCGTTTTGCAACTTTATGTGGCTACACACACACTGAACTTACTACGCATTTTCCGCAGGGAATCCAACGCCTAGCGCAAAACTATGGGCTTACGGTTGAGGCGTGCTTGACAAAAATCAAAGACTGGTACAATGGCTTTTCTTGGGATGGCGAACATTTTGTGTATAATCCTTTCTCTACTTTGCGACTGCTCGAAACCTTGCAGTTTGGCAACTATTGGTTTGAAACGGGAACGCCTACTTTTTTGGTAAAGCAACTCAGAGAAAAAGAAATTTTTCAATTAACAGACATTGAAATTCACACAGGTTTATTTCAAACCTTTGACTTGCACCAATTAGACACCCTTTCGCTACTCCTACAAACGGGATATTTTACCCTCAAAAGAAAACTAGCCGAGTTTATTTTTGAAGCAGATTTCCCAAATCAAGAGGTGCGCGAATCCTTTCATTTTTTGCTTACACAGTTAAGCAAGGAAAAATTAAGGGAAGTGTAGCATTTTAGCCTAGAAAAACGCGGAATGGAGGAAGATGATTGGGAGGAGGTGGTAGTGTGAGGGGGGGAAACGAGATAAAAAGAAGCAGTCTAAAAAGTTCGGAACTCTTCGAAGAGTTCCGAACTTTTTGCGTTCGGACAAATCCTTTTTAGACAGCCTCTTTTTACGTAGAACCCTCTATTCTGGCTCTATCTCTTCTTTTGCTACTTCTATTTGTATTTCGCTTGTACCTTCGTTTACAAGGATAAGCCAATTAAATCCGTTGGCATCGCTTACTTCATTGGCATAAAAAGCCTGTTCTTCTGCGCTATTTGCCTCTAGGGCATCGTTAGGCAGGGCGGCATTTGTGTCCGCAGAGCTAAATACTTTTACATTTCCCGCGCTTTTTACTTTTAAGCTAATATACGAATTTGCCGTAAGTTGCCCATCAAAGAGCGTAATACGCCCGCCCGCGCTTACCGTATATTTGGTATAAGTCTTTGTGGCTGCGCTGCTAGGCGATTGCAAATACTTCATCTCATAATAGCGCGAAATTTGGCTGGGATTATCGGCGTGCTTATAAAGCAAAAAGCCAAACGTTTTGTGCATCAGTTGGGCTAAGGTTTGGCGCAAGGTTTCGAGGTTTTGGCGATTGGTGGCATCTTGCGTTTCTACTTGCTGCTGCGTGGTGCGTGTGCTATCAATCGTTTGCAAGAAAGTTTGCACATCTAGCAGTACATTGTTTAAGGTTGGAAACTTTTGCAAAGAAATTTCCAGCGAGCGAATCGCATCAATGCGCAACTCATAAGCCCCTGACTGAAACGGTTTACGATAGGTTGGTAGAAGCATCATGTACTCTGCACTGCCTTCTAAATACACATTCTGAATCCAAATGTCCCACTGTTTAATCTTTTGACTGCTAAGTTGTTGCATCAAATTTTCCACTAACAAGGTATTCCCTTTGTAAAAAGCTGCTTGCGAACTTACCTTAGCAAAAGCAGTTTCGTACTGCTTAAACACCATATCAAGGGCTTGATGTAGTGCCGCAATTTCGGGGTCGCTTACATATTGACTGAGTTTGTCGCGGTGGTCGCG
>JBJXHA010000496.1:0-9600 GCA_046160275.1 Bacteroidia bacterium
TTCCAAACACAATGACATCAAGGCTATCTTTTGGATACTTACGCATAATCAATTCAGAAAGTGCCATCGCCACCTTTTTCGCAGGGGTAATTCTATCCTCACCATACAATATCATCGAATGAGAAATGTCAATCATCAAAACTGTAGCGCAAGTTGTTTTTAATTCTTGCTCTTTGATTTCTAAATCCTGCTCAGTTAAGATAAAATCCTCTACTCCATGGTTAATTTGAGCATTGCGAAAAGACTCGGTGAAAGCTATATTTTCTACACTGTCCCCAAAATTAAAAGCGCGAAGTTCAGAAGTAGCCTCCTCCCCTATCCCGCTATGTGGCGTGCGATGATTTCCTGTTTGTGAGCGTTTTAACTTTCCAAAAATTTCCTCTAATGATTGTTGGCGAATGGTTTGTTCTGCTTTTGCAGTAATTTCAAGCCCTCCCGTACCTTCTTGATTTTCTTGTAGATAGCCATTTTTTTTCAAATCTTCAATAAAATCCCCGATTCCATATTGGTTATCTGTCAAGCCATGTTCTTTGTCCAATTCCGTGAGCCAACTCAAGGCTTCTGCCACATCGCCAGAAGTATAAGTCAGCAATTCCATGAACAATTTTAATAAATTTTCAAAAGGCGTTTTGCCTTCCTCGTCAGGTATATAATTAGTAAAACGAAATCCAAGCATAATGTTATTTTTGATACGAATAAGCAATAGCTAATAAACCCAATTTTAACCTCGAATGTTACGAAAAGCGGGCGAGAAAAGTAAAAGCAACTTTTTTGTGCCACTTTTTTTAAGGAAAATTGCTTTCAGGCATACAAATATATCCAAAAAGTCGTATCTTTGCGGCGCAAAATATTTTGCATTTTAAGAAATTTTTCACAATTCAATCATTTTTAGTTATGAAAGTCGCAGTTGTTGGCACCGGATACGTAGGTTTGGTAACGGGAACCTGTTTTGCTGAATCCGGCAATGATGTAATTTGCGTTGATAACAATCAAGAAAAATTGGCAAAACTTCGTAAAGGAGAAGTGCCGATTTATGAACCGGGCTTAGAAGTGCTATTTGAGCGCAACTGCCGCGAAAATCGTTTGAGTTTTACAGATGATTTAGCTTCAGCAGTAGAGTTTGCAGAAATCGTATTTTTAGCCTTGCCTACCCCTCCCACAGAAGATGGTTCTGCTGATTTGCAGTATGTTCTTGGTGTTGCAGGAGAAATCGGTAAAATTATCACTTCTTATAAAGTGATTGTAAACAAAAGTACAGTTCCCGTAGGGACAGCAGATTTAGTGCGCGAGGCGATCGCACAACACACAAGCGTTGAGTTTGATGTTTGCTCTAATCCTGAATTTTTGCGCGAAGGCGTTGCAGTTGAGGATTTTATGAAACCTGAGCGCGTAGTAGTTGGTACTTCTTCGGCAAGAGCAAAAACCGTAATGGAGCGTTTGTACAAACCTTTCGTTATGTCTGGAAATCCTGTCATTTTTATGGACGAAAGAAGTGCAGAAGTTACAAAATATGCTGCAAACTCGTTCTTGGCAACCAAAATTTCTTTTATGAACGAAATTGCCAACCTTTGCGAATTAGTAGGCGCAAATGTGGATAATGTTCGTAGAGGAATTGGCTCTGATAGCCGCATCGGAAAACGCTTTTTGTTCCCAGGTGTAGGTTATGGTGGTTCTTGTTTCCCTAAAGATGTTTCGGCTTTGTTCAAAACATCTAAACAATACCAATACGATTTCAAAATTTTGGACGCGGTAATGAAAGTAAACGACATTCAAAAAGAAGTAATGTTGGAAAAAGTTCATTCTCGTTTTGGCGAAGACCTTAGCGGTTTAACCTTTGCGATTTGGGGCTTGGCTTTCAAACCTAATACAGACGACATTCGTGAAGCTCCTGCATTGGTGATTATCAAGCGTTTGCAAGCTGCTGGCGCGAAAGTTGTTGCCTTTGACCCAGAAGCAATGGAGCAAGTACGTAAATATAGCAGATTGGATATTACTTACGCAGCTAACCGTTATGAGGCCTTGAATGGTGCAGATGCCTTAATTGTAGTAACAGAATGGAGCGAGTTCCGCACAGCTGATTTTGACAAAGTGAAAATGTCTTTAAAACAACCGCTTATTTTTGACGGACGTAATATTTACGACCTTGACGAAATGAAAGAGCGTGGTTTTGATTACTTCTCTATTGGTCGTAAAACGATTCTAGCTGCCGAAAAAGTAAACGGATAAGTTTCTCTATAAATAAATTATGCCTCGTCTTTTTGCAAAAAAAGGCGAGGTTTTTTCATAAATGCAGTTTAAGCACAAAATAAAATGCTATTTTTGCACTTTCTCTAATACATTCACCTTTCTAAAAATTTATTTTATTACAGATGAGACATTTCGCTAACCTTTTTATGGTACTTCCACTTGCAGCTTTATTAGCTTGTAAATTAGGCACGAATACCGCACAAAATACGACAACGACCACTGCTGAGCCAGAAAGCATTACGGCACAAACCGTAAAAGGCAAATTTACAGTCGGCTTTTATAATGTCGAAAATTTGTTTGATACAGAAGATGACCCCAAAGTTGATGACGCTGATTTTACGCCAAATGGGAAATACCGTTGGACTGAAGAGGTGTATCAAAATAAATTAAGCAATATGGCAAAGGTAATTTCTCAACTGGGTGATGAGAATGGTCCTGAATTGCTGGGTTTGGTGGAAGTGGAAAATAAAAAAGCCACGGGCGATTTATTGAAACAAGAATTGCTGAAAAGCCATAAATATAAATTGGTGCAAGAAGAGTCAAAAGATGCACGTGGCGTTGATGTTGCTTTTGCTTATGACCCTGCCGTTTTTACTTACGTTAGCCACAAGGCTTATACCCCTAAATTTGATAAGGAAGACAAAAAAACGCGCGATTTTTTGTTGGTAGAAGGCAAAGTTAATGGCACAAAATTATATGTGATTGTGAATCATTTTCCTTCGAGAAGAGAAGGACAAGAAGCTTCGGAAAAATTTAGGGTACAAGTGGCAGAACAAGTAAAAGCTGTTTGTGATGATATTCAAAAGAAGGATAAGCAGGCGAACATTTTGCTAATGGGTGATTTTAACGATGACCCTGCCGATAAAAGCATGAACATCAGCCTTGATGCCAAAGCTGAACCTTCTACTGACCATTTTTATAATGCCATGTACCAACTTCATCAATCAGGAAAAGGCTCTTTGGAATACAAAGAAAAATGGAATATGTTCGACCAATTTATCATGAGTCCAAACTTAGCAAATGGAAGCAAAGGAAAACTTCAATATGTAAAAAATTCGGCGAATGTATATGTTCAAGATTGGATGAAAGTGGGGAAAATTGGCAAACCTAAACGTTTTATCCACAACGATAAGCCAACAAAAGATGGTTACAGCGACCATTTTCCTGTTTATTTGCAATTAGAAACCAAGTAGTTCGATTTTCTGCTTTTTCAAAAATAGAGATAAAATTACCTAATAAAATTAGAATTTTATTAGAAATCTCGCTAAACGCTCAAAAACTGAAGTTTTTGTATGGAATTTGATGGCAACATATTAGAATCATGTCCCAAAGGTTAAAATTCCCTTAGAATTTCGTTAAGTTGTTGGCAACACCAAGTAAAAATAATAACTTGCGAAACATTTTATCAGAAACGTAAAAATCTTTGGATTTCAGTAATCTTCTTATCTCTTTATTATCTTCTGTGTATGAAAAGAATTATGTACTTTCTAGCCGTTCTTCTGTCAACGGGAGGGACTGCGTTTGCGCAAACCTACATTACCCACAAGCCCCTCTACAGTTACCAAGACGAGGCGCAACCGATTCGTGAGGTGTTAGATGATTTTGTTACGGATTATACCTACGATAATCCCGTGATGACGGTGTATGATACCATGCTTCACAATAAGTATGACTACAATCCGTACGAAATTCCCGTTTTTGGTTCTGATGTCATTTCTAGCCGGATTCGCTCTATCCCTTCGGCGGTGCCTTTGGAGTACAATCAATATGTACAGCGTTATATTGATATGTACACGATTGAGAAGAGAGATTTAGTGCAAAAAATGTTGGGTTTGTCCAAAACGTATTTTCCTTTGTTTGAGGCAGAATTGGACAAGGCGGGAATGCCGATTGAAATTAAGTATTTGACGATTGTTGAAAGTGCTTTAAATCCTCATGCACGTTCTCGCGTGGGCGCAACAGGTCTTTGGCAATTTATGCCTGTTACGGGTATGGAGTATGGTTTGCGGGTAGATTCTTACATTGATGAGAGAAAAGACCCTTACAAATCTACCGTAGCAGCGATTGAATATTTAAAACGCGCTCATGCCTTGTTTGGCGATTGGATGTTGGCATTGGCTTCTTATAATTGCGGAATGGGCAATGTAAAAAAAGCTATCAACCGTGCAGGAGGTGTATATAATTTCTGGGCAATTCGTGAATATTTGCCTGTGGAAACAAGAGGATATGTGCCTGCTTATGTAGCTGCTTTATATACTTTTAAATATTATCAAGAACATAATCTCATTCCAATCCCTGTTGATTTTTCTTTGAATCAAGATACTTTGCATATCAAAAATTTGGACATTTCTTTGTATGACATTGCGCAAACTGCTGGTGCAGACATTGATATGTTGAGAAATTTGAATCCAGAGTTAAAAATGGATAGAGTGCCTTATTCTTCTTATGAGCCTTATATTTTGCGCGTACCGTTTAAAGTTTCTGATTACTTTTCTACGTATCCTTCTTATATTCGTGACAAATATGCGCGTAAATATTATTACAATAATGGCAATTATACAGTAAGCGAATCAGGTGCGTATGTGAGTTCTGGCTCAACGACTTCTAGTCCAGGCACAGTAGCTCCTACGGGGTCTTATAACTCTTCTACTCCCAATTATTCATCTATGCCCTCCTCTACCCCTTCGTATGATTATGGGAATAGAAATGTAGCTCCTGCAAAACCTGCTGCTGCCGTAAAACCAACACCCAAACCTGCTCCTAAAAAAGACGACGATAAATCAAGTCATAAAGAGCAGTATTACAAAATTAAGCCTGGCGATTCTTTGTGGGAAGTAGCGAAAAAATACAACGTTACCGTGGATCAATTGCGCAAATGGAATGGTAGCAAAGTATCGAAATTGACATCAGGCGAAACAATTCGTGTAAAATAATTTTCATTTTATTTGGAAATTTCGATTTCATACAAGATATTGCGCCAATAAACTCTTATTACAGAGATAGATTGGCAAAACACACAAGAGAAGCGCGGCAGAAATGTCGCGCTTTTTTAGTTATTTTCGCAATTATCCCTTCCTCAGCACTTGCAAAAATGCCTCACAATCCAAACGCTCAATTGCATGATAAGTATTTGGCAAAATTTCCACTCGGCACGTTTCAGAAGGAAACAAAGCCCCAATTGTTAAGGTTTCGCTAGGCGTTGCCAGTTTATCCTTTTCGCCTGTACAAATCAGAAGTGGGGTATTAATTCCCTGAAAATCATCACTTAGCAAAGAGGGGTTTGTCACCAAATTTTTCAACATGAGGATCGTTTGTTGTTTCAAATTCGCCAAAATTTCCTTATCAAAACCCTGCATATAAGGAGGCGTTACTTTATCTGCCGCAACCGCCCCCTCCAACATTGCCACATCTGCCTCCGCCCAATTCCATTTTGTAGCCAAAGTAACAATACGTGAAATTGGAAGCGCGTATTTTCTTGCCAAATAAGCCGCTACATAACCGCCCATGCTATAACCAATAATTGTAATCTCTTGCAAATTATGGTGTTCGATGAAATTTTTCGTCTGTTCAGCGAAACCCTCTATCGAAAAAGGTTGAGTGGTAGGCGTTTCATCATGCCCATAAAAATCAAAAGTGAAAACTTGAGCATCTCCCAAAGCCGCTTTTAACTCCTGAAATTGCTGGGAATTGGCAAAAGCACCATGTAAAAGTAAAAAAGTTGTTTGCATAAAAAATGTTGCTGTTAATTGATAGAATTTCTTTGTTAAGTAAACGCTCAATCTCTCTAATACGCTGAAATAAAACGCCATAAACGCCCCAAAAGTTTAGTGTGCTAAGTTTATCAGCAACGACTTCTGCTCTTGATAAAAAGAAAAAATGGTTTCAAACCTTTTGAAGGGCTTGAAACCATTTTGTAGAATAGAAGCGTATAAATTAACGAAGAAGCGTAACGTTTCCTTTATAAGTAACTACATTTCCTGCTGCATCTTTTCCTTTTAAGATATAGAAGTAAGTACCTTGTTCGCAAGGTGTTCCTTTCATATCATTGCCATTCCAAGAAATAGAGATATCATCAGATTGATAAACATATTTGCCCCAACGGTCAAAAACAGCAAGGTCAATGTTCGTTACATCAGAATATTCTATGCTCCATTCTTCACCTACATTGTCCCCGTTAGGAGTAAATACGTTAGGAATATATAAGCCACCTGATTTGCGAACGGTAATGTCCTTTGTCAGAGATTTGATACAGCCATAAGCATCTGAAACGGTCAAAACAATTTGATACGTACCATCAGAAGCGTAGCTATGTGTCGGGTTTTGGAGATTGGAGGTTGCATTATCCCCGAAAGCCCAAGTCCAGTTCTTCACATTCGTACTTGCGTCAATGAGTTGAATCTCTTGGTTTTGGAAAGGAGTAGGAGGAGTAAAACTAAAATCCGCTGTAGGTCCTTCGCTAAACAAGATAGCTGTAGCAGTAGAGGTATCGCTACCACACACATTTGAAGCAATCAAATGATACATACCCGTTTCTGTTGCCCAATACAAAGTTTGGTTTGCACCCGCAATTGGTTGCCCATTCATCATCCATTGATAAGTGTCGCCACCCAAGGCATTTAGTTCGATTCTTTCCCCTTTACAAGCAAATACAGGGTCATCGGTAAAGATTTCTGCTTGTGGGCGTTCTTTAATGTCCACCCAAACCGAGTCAGAAACAGCAGAACAACCACTAGAATTTACGCCTGAGAAAGCAATCACATAATAATGTCCAGGTAATACCGCCGAGTGTAAGTTTCCTACCCCTACGATGTCTGTATCACGCATCCATACATAGGTCAATGCGCCCGTACCTGCAACTTGCAACTGCACGAAATTGTCTTGACAAATGATTTGGTCTCCTTGTGGGCTGATAACCAAATCTGTAGGAGGCACGCCACCACCTGTCAAGTCAATGCTTTGAGTAACAAAACAAAGGGGGGAAGTTACATCTTGCACCGTAATCGTATAAGTACCTGCAATTAAACCGCTAATAGTAGGGTTATAAACAGGTGTTGAGGTGTTCCATGTATAAGTATAAGCATTAGAACCACCTGTAACCTCCTCCACTGTCAGAGAACCATCAGGGAAGGTATTACAAGAAGGTTGTTGAACTACCGCTAACTGTACTGCTAGGTCAGGATTCGATGCAATAGTAACAGATTGTGTTATATTACAATTCGTTGAAAGCAAGTCATTTACATATAAAGTGTAAGTCCCTGTTGCCACACTCGAAATATTAGGCTGCGTGGTGCCGTTGCTCCAAGAATAAGTGTAGTTATTGCTACCACCCGTTACCGTTGCTACTGCTGCCCCATTTTCTGCTGCCACACAAGTTGCATTCGTAACATTGAAAGTTATAGCCAAAGGCGTGGGTTGCGTCAAGGTTTGAGAGAGACTTGTAGAACAAAGTCCATCAGACACAAATACAGTATAAGTACCTGCATTTAAGCCTGTTAGATTAGCTCCCGTCATGCCATTGCTCCAATCATACGTGTAATTGCCCCAGCCACCTGTTGCATTAACAGAAATACTTCCATTGTTAGCACCATCGCAAGAAGGATTCAAGAAAGAAACTACATTTGCTTGTAATGCCATCGGTTCAATGATGTTGAAAGAGGTAGAGGCTTGGCAAGTAGTATTTTGTGCGTCTGTTACCCATACAGTATAAGTACCTGCACATAAACTACCAATAGAAGAAGCAGTCTGCCCATTTGACCAAGAATAGGTATAAGTACCTGTTCCACCCGTAGGCAATACAGTTGCCGTACCATTACAAAGTCCATTACAAGTTACATTTGATTGTACTTGATTACCAATAGAAAGCAAACCTGTTACACCAATGTTTACGCTAATAGAAGTCGAGCAGTTTACATTTGCTTGATCTTTGATAATAACATCATACAAACCAGCCCCAATGTTGGTTAAGGTAGAAGTTGCCCCTGTTGTAACATTCACAATGTTACCTGCCAATGACCAAGAGAAAATATAAGCTCCTGAACCGCCCGAAGCACTCACACTTGCAGCCCCACCTTGATTTGCACAATTTGCGTTTACTACGCTTGTAATTGTTCCAGATAAAGGTGCGGGTTGTGTTATAGTAACTTGAGCAGTTGCTTGACAACCATTTGCATCAATAACGGTAACAGTATAGTTTGCGGCACATAAATTTGCTACGCTTGAAGTCGTTTGTCCATTCGACCAACTATAAGTATAAGGAGCCGTTCCGCCTGCAGCCCCTACGGTTGCTGCCCCATCGCAAGTACCATTACAAGTAACATTGCTTGAATTAGAAATGGTTGCGGTTAATAAACTAGGCTCGGTAATAATTGCACTCGCTGTAGCTTGACAGCCATTGGCATCCGTAATAGTTGCAGTATAAGTACCTGCACATAAGCTGCCAATCGTTCCTGAACTTGCATTATTAGACCAAAGAATGGTATAAGGTGCTGTTCCACCTGCAGCTACAACTGTTGCCGAACCATTACACAAACCAAAGCAAGTTACATTGCTACTTGCGGTAATGGTTGCTGTTAATAAGGTAGGCTGTGTCAAGGTAATACTTGCAGTTGCTTGGCAAGCGTTTGTATCTGTAACAGTTACATTATAAGTATTGGCACATAAACCTAAAATATTCGCGCTCGTTGCATTGTTTGACCAAAGAATACTATAAGGAGAAGTACCCCCTGAAATACTCACATTCGCAGCTCCATCGCATACATTATAACAGCTGATGTTTGTACCCGAAGTAGTTAGGGCAATGGCAGCAGGTTGTGTAAGGGTAACATTCACCGTAGTTTGACAACCATTTGCATCACTTACATAACAAGTATAAGTACCTGCACAAGCTCCGGTTAAAGTAGCAGTCGTTTGCCCATTTGACCAAGAGTAACTATAATTAGGAGTACCCCCTGCAGCTGCGGCAGTAGCAGAACCATCACAAACGCCATTACAAGAAATATTCGTACTTGCGGTAATAGAAGCCGTTAGTAAGGTTGGTTCTGTTAATGTTATTGTGGCAGTAGCAGCACAGCCATTGGCATCTGTAATCGGATAAGTATGAGCACCTGCACCTACCACAAAATTACCTGTACCTGCATAAGCAGGAGTGCCACCAGAACCTGATACGGCTACGGTAGTTGTACCACCATTACAAAGAATTGGATTTGCCGTTGCATTTGCCACTAACAAAGTGGGTTCGGTAATGGTAATAGAAGTGCTTGCAGTACAAGCATTTGCATCTGTAATCGTATAATTATAAGTTCCTACTGTTAGCCCAGAGAAAGAGCCTGTTCCTGTATAGTTAGGTGTACCACC
>JBJXHA010000497.1:0-8998 GCA_046160275.1 Bacteroidia bacterium
GCGTGGGCATGAGCCCAAGAGGCGCTTTTGGGGAAATTGGCTATCGCGGTACTTTCGCCTTCAACCGTATTCTATTATACAATCCACCGCCTTCTCCCGCTATTTTTGGCACAACCTACTCCGCAAACGGCTGGTACATTCCCGCCCGCACAAGTGTACATTGGATATATGGTGCGGTTGGGTGGTCGTTTTAGGGAATACTTGAAAATCTGTGAGTTCTGTTTCCTCTAAAAAAAAGGTCGCATACTTTTAAAAAGTTTGCGACCTTTTCTAATGAAAAATCCAATTTTACAACGCAACTACCTCAAAACTAAATACTTCTGTAATCGTATTTGCGAGTAATTTTTTACAAGCGGTTTGAATTTCCGCTTCTGCCGCGCTTTGGTCTGCAGCTTCTAGCGTTAGCTCAATTCTTCTGCCTACACGCAAGCCTTCTACGTTGTTGAATCCTAAATTTTTCAACCCATGTTGGGTTGCTTTGCCTTGTGGGTCAAGAATCTCTGGACGCGGCATGATGTTAATTTGTGCTTTAAATTTCATATAAATAATGGAAAATTAATAATGGATAATTATGCTAATTTGGTTGTTATCAATTATTTATGATGGTTAAATAAGATAAACTAAATTTTATTGAATATTTCTTATGGATTCAAACAAATTCAAATTTGTTCCTGATTTTTTGCGAAATTCAGTATATCCGTCATGGCAAATAAGACATCTTTAATTCCATGAATTTCATCGCGTAGCAAATAGACGCTTTTGGGCGTTTGTTTGATGCTAATTTTTCCGCCAAAATGACTGACATAAGCCATAATTCGCTCGAACATCGAGTTTTGGTAGAAAGAAGAATTTTGATTAGAAATCAAAAACATTTTTAAAACGTTTCCTTTTAAACTCACTTTCTCAATTCCGCAGCGTTTTGCGGCTTCTCTAATCCGCGTGGCATCAAATAAATTCAACACTTGTTTGGGCAGAGGCCCAAAACGGTCTATCATTTCGCGCTGAATCGGTTCAAATTCTGCTTCATTTTCAGCAAAAGCGATTTTTCGATAAAAATTAAGTCGCTCGGCAACCGAAGGCAAATACCCTTCTGGAATCCGAATGTCCGCCTCCAAATCCACTTGAACATCGTCCACCATAATCGCTTTGCGTTTTTTTATTTCCTCTTGAAACAAATCTGCAAAATGTTCTTCCTTCAATTCCTGCACCGCTTCATCTAAGATTTTATTATACATTTCTGCCCCAATTTCCGCAATAAAACCTGTTTGGTCAGCTCCCAGCAAATCCCCCGACCCGCGAATGTCCATATCTCGCATGGCAATATGAAAACCGCCGCCCAAATCCGAAAAATCTTCCATCGCTTTTAGGCGTTTTTTTGCATCACTCGTTAATGAAGTTGCCGAAGGCACAATCAAATAACAAAAAGCCTTACGATTAGAACGCCCGACCCTTCCACGCATCTGATGAAGCTCAGACAAACCATATTTATTTGCCTCGTTAATAATAATCGTGTTCGCATTCGGAATGTCAAGCCCCGATTCCACAATCGTAGTAGAAACCAAAACATCAAAAGCTCCTTCAATAAATTCAGACATCACCTCCTCCAACTTTTCGCCGCCCATTTGCCCATGTGCCACCTTAATTCGCGCATCAGGCACCAATTTTAATATCATAGAGGCAACTTCCTCAATGTCTTTTACTCTTGGGTGAATCAAAAAAACCTGCCCACCTCGCTTTAATTCATAAGAAATCGCATCACGCAGCTGTACCGCATCATAGGAAGTTACAATCGTTTCTATCGCTTGGCGATTTGGGGGAGCTGTACTAATCACCGACAAATCGCGAATCCCTGCCAAAGAAAACTGCAAAGTTCGCGGAATCGGAGTTGCCGTTAAGGTCAAAGTATCTACATTTATCTTCATGGTGCGTAGTTTTTCCTTTACGCCCACACCAAAACGTTGCTCCTCGTCTATAATTAACAAACCTAAATCCTTAAAAATGACATCTTTAGAAACCAAACGATGCGTTCCTACCAAAATATCTACTTTCCCTTGCGCCACGTTTTGCAAGGTGTCTTTTATGGCTTGGCTCGATTTAAAACGGTTCACATAATCCACAGTAACAGGGAAATTGCGCAAACGCTCGGCAAAAGTTTTGTAATGTTGCAAGGCAAGAATCGTAGTAGGCACTAAAATCGCCACTTGTTTTCCATCGCAAACCGCCTTGAACGCTGCCCGTACCGCGATTTCCGTTTTCCCAA
Organism: Bacteroidia bacterium; assembly: GCA_046160275.1. Classification (GTDB taxonomy): domain Bacteria; phylum Bacteroidota; class Bacteroidia; order J057; family J057; genus JBJXHA01. Next base: position 2,261 of record JBJXHA010000497.1, read on the forward strand.
AACCCACATCTCCACAAACTAGCCTATCCATTGGAAAAAACTGCTCCATGTCAATTTTCACCTCCTCTGTTACCTTTACTTGGTCGGGCGTGTCTTCATACATAAAAGAAGCCTCCAATTCCTGCTGCAAATACGAATCAGGCGTGAAAGCAAAGCCCTTTTGTGCCTTGCGCATCGCATATAAATTCACCAAATCGAAAGCCAGCGTTTTTACCCTTTGCTTGGTTTTCGCCTTCGCTTTTTCCCAAGTTTGCGAACCCAATTTGGACAATTTCGGCTCTGTTCCATCTTTCCCTACAAATTTGGCAACTTTATGTAAGGCATTGACATTTACTAAAACTTCATCATCGCCTGCAAAAATAATTTTAATCGCCTCTTGCCAGTTTTCTCCCACTTGAACTTTATGTAGCCCCATAAATCGCCCAATTCCATGATTAATGTGGGTCACATAATCTCCCGACTTTAACTCTCGCAATTCTTTGAGCGTAAGTGCTTGAGAACGAGCTGCTTTGCTTTTTACTTTGTAACGGTGATAGCGGTCAAAAATTTGGTGGTCGGTATAACAAGCTAAATTAAGTTGGGTATCAACAAAACCCTCGTGAATTTCACCCAAAATGGGTTGAAAAAGGGATTTATGTTCAATTGCCTCAAAAATTTCTGTTAGACGAACAAATTGCGTTTCATTGTCAGAAAAGACAAAGTTTTGTATCTCTTTTCGTTGATTGTCAAGGAGATGCGTAGCCATGAGCGCAAATTCCTTGCGAAAAGAAGGCTGCCCTGTTCCATTCCAAGTAAGCACTTCACGCTTTTGCTTGAAAAACTGCTTATTGCCAAATTCAACTACCCCAAAAGAGCCAATTTCTTGCAGAAACTCGGTGCTATTCACATATAATAGCTCAGGTTTTTTGCTTGCGCCACCACCGCCCGACACTTTTTGCAGGCGTTCATAATGCGCACGCGCTTTTTCAAATAACCTATCTAAATCGGTTTGAATAAAATCAAGATTATCTAAAAAAACGAGCGATTTTGGCGAAATATAAGAAAGGAAATTAATTTTATCTTCGGTAATGAGGTTGGTTTGAATGTTGGGGATAAGGGAAATTTGCTTCAATTCGGCTTCGGAAAGTTGCGTATTGAGGTCGAATACTTTAATTTTATCAATTTCTTCCCCAAAAAATTCTAAGCGATAAGGCTGCTCATTCGAAAAAGAAAAAATATCCAAAATTCCCCCACGCACCGAAAATTGTCCAGGTTCAAACACAAAATCTACCCGCTCAAAACCATATTTATCTAAAATATCCACCAAAAAATCCATACCGCAAGCATCGCCCAATTTCACTTCAAAAGTGTTTTTGACCAAAGAACGGCGACTTATAATTTTCTCGTGCAACGCCTCAGCAAAAGTTACAATAATGGGCGCATTCGATTGAGAATGATTGAGTTGATTCAACACATCGGCACGCTGCAATACATTCGCATTATCCACTTCCTCTACTTGATAAGGGCGTTTGTAAGAGGCAGGATAGTAATGAATTTCTTCCGTAGGCAGGAGCAGTTTTAAATCATTGTGAAAATAAAGGGCTTCTTCTTTGTCTCCTAAAATAATAACAATATGGCGGCGATTCAACTGATGCAAAGCCGAAATGAGAAAAGCCATTTGGCTACCCACTGCTCCTTTGATTTGAAATTTATCAAATTCATACTGTTCTAGGGTTTTTGCAAAATCAAAAATCGTTCGATTTTTGACATAATGCGCCAAAAGTGTATCACTCCCTTGTGTTTTGCTCGTTTGTGCCATGTTTCCATTTTTTCGCTCGCAAATTTACACCAAGAAGTTTGGAATGGCAAATTTTATGTGTGCAAGCTTATCAAAAGCAAAAAGGTTATTTCTTTTTTATTTTTGAAAACAAGTCCTTAACTTGCGAAAATATTACTTCTAACGAAACTGCAAAGTATGAACAACATTACAGGCAACGAAAATATCGTGATTCAGAATGTAAGTGATAGCACGATAACGGTGAGTGTCAATGGCGGTGTACCATTCGAAATACAATACCTTTTAACCGAGTTAAAAGCGTTATTGGAGAGGCATCAGGCTTCGAGTTTTCAGCTCGCCAATACGATTTATAATATTGATAGTATCAATGAAGTAAATTTTGGCACCGTATTGAGAAAGCGTATTTTTAATACGGTGCTTACCAAAAAGCTCATGGAGATTTTGCCTCAAAAAGAGAAAGTTACTACTTTTTTTCAGGACATCGCCAAAGAGGATAAAGAAAATTGGGCTTATGTGCGCAAACACGCAAAAGAAGCGCAGAACTTGATACAAGAAAGTTTTGTTTGGATAATTGCTTGGGAATTAAGGCGTTTGTTTTCGATTGGAAGCGAAACGAAAGATGAAAAAGGGGAATATAAGCAAATAGAGGAGCGGGTAGAAAGCTATATGCAGCATTGTTTTAGCACTTATCGCTTTGCCTTATACCTTATCAATGCGGTTTTTTTATCAAAATTGTGGGACGAGAAAAAGAGAAATCCTCAACTACAAACAGACCTTCTGCCAATTAAGATTTTTTTGATGGCTTCTATTCAACGTAATTTGGGCGAATTGCGGGAGTTGTTTGAGACTTTATTGAAGGCGTTTACTAAGGAGCAGTTAGCCTTTCCTTTTCACTTAGAAGCAGCGAATTTTGCCGCTTATTTTGATAAAAACAGTACCTTTTATCAGGCTTGTTTGGCATTAGAAAAATTAGAACGCATACAAAATGAGGAAGTTAGCTATTCTATTACCCAATGCCAATTGGCGGAAAAGTACCTTGCCGACATCTTAACGCATTTTCCATTTTTGGCACAGCATCAACTTGTTTCCATGAAAAAAGTGGAATATGAACAGGTGCGCAATCAAAGCGAGCGTTATATTAAAAATTATCAAGTCTTAGGGCAAAGAAGCAAGGAAAATTCAACGCACACACTTAAATATGATGACAAACCTTCGCTTACCTACGTCATCTTTTTTCTTAGTCCCAAATACGCGATTAATTTATTTCCTTTGATACTGGATTATAATGCGCTCACGAATGATACTGATTTTCAGTTGCTTGTATATGAAAATCGCAAAGAAAATGAACTGCAATACGTTTGTGTAAACAACGAAAAAGAAATGCCTATACCGCATGAAGCTGTTGAAGATAAAATTCAAGTATTTCAAGACGAAAAGGAAAAAGCCGAATACGAAAAGAAGGTGAAATTTGCGATTGTGAGCAGGCAATACCAAGACTTGGTAAAAACGCTGTTAGGCATTGAGGTTATTTTCGCCCCAATAAAGAATGATGCAGATACTTTTGACCTTTAAACACTTACACAAATGAACAAAATATATCCTTTTAAATTTTTAGAAGCCTATCAGCGCAAAGACAAAGAGATTTTCTTTGGGAGAGATACCGAAACTGATGCGTTGTATAAAATGCTGTTCCAAAGCAAAGTCGTGTTGGTGTATGGCGCATCGGGAACGGGCAAAACCAGCCTAATTCAATGCGGCTTGGCAAGTAAATTTCAAACGTATGACTGGCTCGCGCTCAATGTGCGTAGGGGGCGCAACCTTGTGGCTGCACTAGACAAAATGTTATGCGAGGAAAGCGAGGAAACTTTCACCTATACCGAAAATTCCAATTTTCAAATCACAGACTTGCTTCCCAAAATACAAGCCGTTTATTTGGCTTCCTTTCGCCCGATGTACTTCATTTTTGACCAATTTGAGGAGTTATATATTTTGGGAGAGGAAAAAGAGCAAAAAGCCTTTGTTGAAATTGTCAAACAACTGCTGCAAGTCGAGCAGCCTTTGAAAATCATTTTTTCGATTCGAGAGGAATATTTGGGCTATTTGTATGAATTTGAAAAGGAAGTGCCTGAACTGCTGCGCAAAAAGCTCAGGGTTGAGCCTGCTAATTTGGACAAAGTAAGCGACATTCTTCGCAGCATTAGCACACTGCCGCAAGCCAACGTTTCCCTGCAAACAGGCGAAGAAACGGCTTTGACACAAGCCATTTTTGAGAAAATCAGAGGAGAAAGCCATGCCCTTAGCATACAACTCCCTTATTTACAGGTGTTTTTAGATAGGTTATACCTACAAATTAGCCAAGACCAAAGTAGAAAACAAGCCGCAGTATTTAGCTTGGCTGACTTAGCGAAAATGGGCGAAATTGGAGATGTGCTGCGCGATTTCCTAGACGAACAAGTAAACAAAATTGCGCAAAAATTTACCCTTAGCCCCGAACAAGTTTGGGAAATTCTCTCCCCTTTTGCAACCTTAGAAGGCACGAAAGAAGCCCAAAAACTGAGCGAACTGCAAAAAGAAAGCACCCAAGACCTTACGCCCATTTTCCAAACCCTCGAAACCAGCCGCATTCTCCGCTTTAATGAAAGCGAACAAGTCTATGAAATCACCCACGACTCCCTCGCCAAGCAAATCCACGCCAAACGCAGCGATGAAGAAATTGCCATTATGGAAGTGCAACGCCTTATCAAAAGTCAGGTTTTGCTTAAAACGGAAGTACGCGACTATTTTTCTGAAAAACAACTGCTTTTTATTGAGCCTTTTCTTGACAAATTTCGCCTAGCAGATGAGGAGCAGGAATGGATAGATAAAAGCAAAGCGCATTTGCAAGCGCAAAAAACGCAAGAAGAAGCCCGCAAACAAGCCGAGTTAGCGCAGGCACAAGCCACCGACGAAAAAGAAGCAACCCTCCGCGCAAAGGCAGAACAAGCCAGCAAAAGGGCAAAAACCCGCAGTTGGATTGCAATAGTAGTGGCAGTAGTGGCGGTGATAGCCTCTGTTTTTGCCTATTCGCAATACCGACAAGCGGAAAAACAAACGGGCATTGCCAAATCTGAAACGGAAAAAGCCATCGCAGCAGAGAAAACCGCAAAAGATGCCCAAAAATCAGACAGCCTTGCAAAAATAAAAGCCGATTCTGCCGCAAAAGTAGCAGAAAAGAATGCAACAGAAGCAGGACTTCAAAAGCAAGCCGCAGAAAAGAATGCAACAGAAGCAGAGCAGCAAAAACAAAATGCTGAAATTAGCGCGACAGAGGCACAGACGCAAAAAACCAAAGCTGAAAAAGCCTTGAAAGAGAACATTCAAAAGCAGAAGGAATACATTGCCAAAGAACTTTTGCTGCATGGCAATACTTATAAAGACTTGGGCAAGTTAGAAAAGGCAAAGGCTACCTATCGAGCTGCCTTAGATTCCTTAAAAGGCTACGAACACACTGAAATTTATCAACAAATTCAAGCAAAGTGTAGATAGAAAGTTTAAATCAATACAGTGTAAATTAAGTTTTATTGCATTTTTTCCTAGTTGTCATGCTGTAAGCATCTTATCACCCATTGTGTTCAAGCTAGGTTTGATAAGATATTTACAATATGACCAGCCCGCAAAAATAGTAGAAATTTTTCTTTACAGTGTAATCAACTTGATAGGAAACAAGTTAATACCATTTTCCATTCTCAATTATCCATTACTTATCGTGAAACAATCATTTCTTCTTCTTTTTTTGTTACTAGGTTTTTCTTCCCTTTTTGCACAAGCGGGAGATTGTACTACTTGTAAAGACTACCTAGCGTTTATGCAAAGTGGGAAGCAGTTTTTGGCGGCTACCCAATACGACCTTGCCCTGCCCGAGTTTCAAGCAGCACAAGTGGCGGCAAAAATTTGTAAATGTGAAGCAGAGGAGCCAAACCGCTTGATAGACAGCGTATTTAAGGGTATCAAAAGGCAAAGAGACGAGGCAATACAAGAAAAACAAAGAGCCGACTCTACTCTGGAAATCGTACAAGCCGAGCAAGCCAAGAACAGAAAAATCATTGCCTCTTTTTTCTTTTACAAAGATAGATTTGGGCTGGCAGTGAAAAAATACGATAATGAAACGATATACGGTTTTATAGACAAAGAAGGGAATGAGCGTATTCCCTACAAATACAGCTATGCCCAGCCTTTTGACGAAAAAACAGGGCTTGCGCTTGTGAAAAAGGGAGGTGTAACCTACTTCCTAGACACCCTCCAAAACGAATACCGAATGAGCGATGCCCCTACGAATGACAATAAAGTACTAGCCTTAGATTTGCGCGAAAAAAACTTAGAAACTATCCCTGATGAAGTATTTCAAATGCAGCAACTCAAAATCCTACTACTTGGAAAAAATGAACTTGCCTCAATTCCTCCACAAATGAAGGAACTGCGTAATTTATTGTATTTGGATTTATCCGCAAATACAGGCATTAGCCGCTTAGAAAACTTGGACAATCTGACGCAGTTAGTTTGGCTAGATGTTTCGGGAGAGTATAATAAGAGGGGTAACATTACCAAAATCGAAGGACTAGACAGTTTGAAGGCATTACAAAGCTTAGATATTTCGTATAATCAACTCAGCAAAATCGAAGGTTTAGACAATTTGAATGCATTACAAAGCTTAGCTATTTCTAGTAATCAACTCAGCAAAATCGAAGGATTAGACAATTTGAAGGCTTTACAACGCTTAGATATTTCTTGGAATCAACTGAGCAAAATCGAAGGATTAGACAATTTGAAGGCTTTACAAAGCTTAGATATTCATAGTAATAAACTGAGCAAAATCGAAGGCTTAGACAATTTGCAGTCCTTACAAAGCTTAGCTATTTATCATAATCAAATTAGCAAAATCGAAGGATTAGACAATTTGAAGGCTTTACAACGCTTAGATATTT
>JBJXHA010000498.1:0-9500 GCA_046160275.1 Bacteroidia bacterium
AGAATTATGTTGGTTTATTAACTATGTATATTTATTGATAGAAATTTGTTTTTATTAAGGATTTATTTATGTTAAGATTTAATTATCAATAGCGTAGGATTGAAACCCTACGCTATTGATAATTAAAATTATTGTGCGTTTTATTAAATCTTGCTTTATTTTGTTCGATTCTATCAACCTCTTCTTCAGATATAATGGTACAACTTAACAACTTTTGTTGTAAACTATTCACGCTTGAAATTTCTTTTTTTACTTCTATCGTTTCTTCTACCTCATTTTTTAATTGAAGTAAATCAGGAAAGGATAATTGTTTTACCAATAAAATCAATTGTTGATAATCAATATTTAACGTTAGCGGCATAATAAAATAACTTATAATGTTATAAAACAAAATTAAGAAACAAATATCGTAAACTTTTAGCAAAAAAGGAAAAAGAAAAAGTGTGTGATTGCTTTTCCTTTTTCCCTTTTCGTTATTCTTTTAAGATTTAGCCTTTGCTAAACTTAATATTTTCTTCGTAACCTGCCGTTTTGATATGAAGATAATGCTCTCCTTTTTCAAGTGGGCTAATGTCGAATTGTGCATCGTTTGAATTTACCTTATACAACGTATTATTCAACAAAACACGCATATTTTCTTTGCGAATTTCGATTTGTTGGATACTTTGAGGTGATTTAATTGACAAAGAATTTCCTGAAAGCTTTAGTTCCGTTTTAGGATTTGCGGTAAATGTTACCACATTCGGAGCCTTAGGTTTTGCATCTCTCGAAGGTTTCGCCGTCATGTTGATTTTTACCGTAGAAAGGTCTTTTACATTTTTTAACAGTGAATCGGCAAAAAGGACATTCGGAATACCATATCCATAATCGTTGTCAGGGAAATTATATTGGTCGCCACTCAAACGCGTTGCCTGAATAATTTCCATGTTTGTACGCTTTGGATTGGCTTGTTTCAATAAAGCTTCAAAGCCTGCCATAATTGGACCCGAGAATGACGTTCCATTTGCGGTAGTTATGTGGTTATCAGGTGCCCATACTGTTGCATTTGCGCCAACTGCCATTATATCAGGCTTTACTTGTCCATCTGAAGAAGGCCCTCTTGATGAAAAACTAGCGATTTTCCCATTTTTATTCACTGCACCTACACACAAAACACTGTCTGCATCACTTGGAGCAGCAATATATTTCCACGCACCTGCGCCTTCATTTCCAGCACTTACAGTTAACAGGATTCCTTTTTTAGCTGCCTTATCTGCGGCACGAGAAGTGATTGCCGTATTGCCATTCATGTCTTGATAAGTGTAACTTCCCACTGCGTCATCAAACTTTGTATAACCCAAAGAAGAGTGAATAACGTCCACCCCAATAGAGTCAGCCCATTCTACGGCTTTTACCCAATTATGTTCTTCTCTTTGCGTTTCCGAAGCCGATTGTTCCGTTCTGCCTAAAATAAAAGTCGCATCAGGGGCAATGCCTACCATTTCGCCGGGAAGATTTGCCGCAATGGTAGAAAGTACTTCCGTTCCATGGTCATCGTTGCTGAATACATTGTCATCATTATCCACAAAATCATGCATTGCCAACACTCTCTTTTCTTTCCAAATATGCTTAAATACATCTATTGTATCAGCACCTGCAAAGCCTGCATCAAAAACGGCAATTCTTACGCCTTTTCCTGTAATGCCTTTTTGGTGGAAAGCAGGAACTTTCAGCATTTCCGCTTGATTAAACGCCTCCCCATAATCAAAAGCAAGTCCTGTTTGTTTCTTTTTGGTAATTGGAAGATAACTTGCCAATACTTTTCCCCCATTTTCAAGGTGGTTTTCGCGTGCTACCGTCAAAGATTGAATGGGTTTCATTCCTGTAACGAAGCATAAATCTCTCACTTCTTCTTCGCAGTTTTGAGGAATTTCTACTGCCACCGCATTAAGCCAACGAGAAGTAGAAAGAACTTTGCAATCGTAGCGATTCAAAGTGGTTACATATTCATTCAATACGGGAAGATCTTCTTCAGTAAGCGCTATGCCTTTTTCTTTTCGGTTTTCAAGTGCTTTTTCACTCAAAAAACGCGCAGGTTGTTGAAGTTTAGCCTGAGTATTCGCGCCTTTATCTGCCAAAAATACCCACATTCTAGTTTGTGCAAAGCTACTCGAGGCAATAGAAGCGACTAAAGCAGCTAACATGATTTTCTTCATGGAATAGAAATTATTTAAGATGAAATAGTTACGGTTTGGTTTTCATTTTTTTGCGTAGAGTTTAAGTACTGCGCAAAAAAATGAAATTATCTTTCACAAAGATACGCGATTTTTCGTTTATCTTTGGTAATTTGTAAGTTCTCTTGGTTTTTTGTTACGGTTTTTGGCTTTGTTCCTTCCTTTCCTGTATAAATATGAATTTTGAGAGGAATTTTTCAAGAGAAACCCTAGAACTCAAAGAGAATTTATTAATTTTGCACAAATATCTTAATTTTTTAACCAGATGAAAAGTTATCTTTTAATTTTTACAGGCTTATTATTTTGTGGCACTTTATCAGCGCAAATTTCTACGAGCGATGGCGTGATTTATCAATCGGATAGCACTTACAAAGTCAAAGGTTTTTCAGGAATTGAAGAGGTGAAATCTTCGGGTGCGGTGCAAGGCTTGATACAACCTCAAGCATTGAATATGAAGGAAATAACAGATGCAATTGGCTATCCGCAGGCAGCAAAAGACAAAAGAACGCAAGGAACTGTCATTGTACGTTTGCTAGTGGACGAGTATGGAAACTATAATAAACACCATGTAGTGAAAGAAACTGACCCTGTGTTATTGGCAGAAGTTGAAAAACATTTGTATAAATTAAAATTTAGACCCGCAACCAACGGTGGGAAAGCGATTCCTTTTTGGGTAAATCTGCCTTTTTCTTTTAGACTAGACAAATAACATTCCTATAATTTATCAATATCAATGCAAACCCAAAGACCACAAATTTTAATTAGCAATGACGATGGCATTCATGCGCCAGGGATTCGTATATTGGCGGAAGTTGCACACGAGTTTGGCGATGTTACGATTGTTGCGCCTGATAGCCCGCAAAGTGCAATGGGGCACGCGATTAGTATTGCCAAGCCTTTGCGCTTGACCAAAGACACGCTTTCTAACGGAATGATTGGCTACGCTTGTAATGGTACGCCTGCAGATTGTGTGAAATTAGCCACAGGTGTTTTAATGAAAACTACGCCAGATTTGGTTATTTCGGGCATTAATCATGGCACAAATACCTCAACAAGTACAATTTATTCGGGAACGCTCTCTGCTGCGCGTGAAGGGGCTTTGCAAGATATTCCTGCAGTCGGTTTTTCCTTGTGTCACTATGACCACGAAGCAGACATGGAGGCTTGTCGTGCCATTGCGCGTATTATTTTGGCAAAGGCTTTGGGTTTGCCACTTTCTAAAGGGCAAGTTTGGAATGTAAATATTCCTTTTTTGCCCTTAGCCGAAATTAAAGGCATTAAATGGACACATCAAGCAAAAGGAAGGTGGGTGGAGGAATTTGATGAGCGAAAAGATCCCTATAATAAAACCTATTATTGGTTGACAGGGAAATTTTATTTGTTAGATGAAAGTTCTGAATGTGATGAAATTGCTGTAAAAGAGGGTTATGTTTCGGTTACGCCCTTAATGCACGATTTAACGAATTATAAAATTTTGAAAAAAATGGAGGGGATCGAGTTTTAATTTTTTAGCATAAAAATTAGGTATGAAAAAAGCATATTTCTTTCTTGTCTTGCTCTTCTTTGGGTTGAAAATCAGCCTTGCACAACAAAATCCTTCACTCAATATGCGCTTGCTGGCAAGGTGGCACGATGAAAACATTCCGAGAGAATCGGGTTGGGTAAAAAATCGTTACAATGAAGTTTGGGGCTGGTTTAATCCGAAAGATGGGAGAGAATATGCGGTAATTGGCTCTACGATTGGAACGCATATTATTGACATTACAGACATACATCATGTTTATCAAGCTGCTTTTGTCAAAGGACGATACGATAACGCCATTCATCGAGATTTCAAAACCTTGCAAGAAAAATATATCGTAGGCGTTTGTGATCAAGGAAAAAGCTCTTTGCAAATTATAGACATGTCTTATTTGCCTGATAGCGTTCATGTTATATACAATGGCATCGATATTTTGAATCGTTCACATAATGTTTATGTCGAAGGAAATAAAATTTATGCGGTTTTTCCTATAAAAAATGAAGATATTTTAGAGTCAGCCGATTTAACCGTGATTGATGCAAGTGATCCCGGTAATCCAAAAGAAATTAAAAAGTATATTAACTCCACGCATGGCAGATTGCATGACCTTCATGTGAGAAATGACACGATGTATGCCAATGCAGAGGGGAGGGGATTGCACATTGTGGATATGAAAGATCCCTTTAATCCCGTGCCGATTGCGCAAGTGATTGCTTATCCTCATGCAGGTTATAATCACAGCGGCTGGCTTAATGAAAAAGGAAATGTGTATGTTATGGCTGACGAAAATCATGGTTTGCCTGTAAAAATATTAGATGTTAGCAAAAAAGATGACCCTCAAATTGTTAGTTTTCTAGCTCCTAATATGGTGGTGAACCCGCCTGCAAGCCAACCTATTCCCCATAATGCCTTAGTAAAAGGGGACATAGCTTTTGTTTCCTATTATTATCATGGGGTACAAGTGTTCGATGTAAGCGAGCCAAAAACGCCCAAACTTGTGGGTAGTTATGACACTTATCCCGACAAGGACTCTCTCTTTTATGCAGGTGCATGGGGCGTATATCCTTTTTTACCAAGTGGTCATATTTTGGCAAGTGATACGGAATATGGCTTGTATGTATTGGGTTTTAACATAGATTCTACGGAAAAAGCAAGCGTTCAAGTGTATCCTAATTATGAACAAGGATATATTAAGTTTTTTGCCAATCAACTATTAACTGCGCCTACCTTGAAAATTTATAATGTTCTGGGGCAGTTGTTGTATCAAAAAGAAATACTAACAGAAGGAAGCGAGTTTTATGTAGAATTTCCTGCTTGGGCAACTAGTCTTTATTTTTGGACAATAGAAGACAAAAATAAGCAATTTTTTAGTGGGAAGTTTTTGAAGTAGCGTTTTAAAAAGGTTCTGAACTCTTCGAAGAGTTCAGAACCTTTTTAGACAGTCTTTAAGTTTAAAGACTATTCGTCAGGCTCAACAGCTTTTAAATAACCCGCGATGCCGCTTCCCCAGTAAATAATATTCCAAATAGGTTGAACATTATAAACTCCGCGATTATAACGATTACTTAGTACGATAATAGTCGCTTTATCTTGTGGAATACGATAATAAGCTGTGTTATAACTATGCCACCAACCTTGATGATAAGGCATATAATTGTTATCAGGTTGTTGAATCAAACGCCAGCCTAAGCCGTAATTCTTTTTGCCAGGATGCTCAAAACTATAAGGAGTCCAAGTCTCAGCCAAACTAGAAGGGCTTAAAATTGCGCCTGTATAAAGTGCTTGATCCCATTTATATAAGTCCTCTACAGAAGCATACATTCCTTTATCACCCACCACACCATCTTCAGGCTTAAATTCATCAATGTTCCAACCCTTGCTATAACCATAAGTTTTGGTAGGATGGTTTGCCGAAAAATCGAATACCCAAGAATTATACATTCCTAAGGGAACGAAGAAATTGCTCATCATAAAGTCGCGGAAAGGATAACCACAAACGCGCTCTACCAAATACGCCAATATCACATAATTGGTGTTACAATAAGTGAAGCGTGTACCTGGTGTAAAAGTAAGTCCAATGTTATGCTTAATCATCATGTCAAGTACGTGATAATTGGTCATTAAAGCATTTCTGTCTTTCCAATATTTCCCATTAAAATGCAAATAATTAGGCAAACCCGAACGATGATTTAACAACATACGAACGGTTACAGTTGGATAAGGAAACTCAGGTAAGTGTTTGGTTACTAAATCATCTAAGTTTAGTTTTCCTTGTTCTTTCAATCTTAAAACTGCTGCTGCGGTGAAAATTTTGGAAACAGAAGCAAGTTGAAAAGAAGAATTAGGGGTGAGCGTATCTTTTGCATAATAATCAGCATAACCGAAACTCTTTTTATAGAGCTCTGTTCCTTGTCTTGCAATCAAAACGCAGCCATTGAAACCTTCTGTCTTTACTTTGTGTCGGAATAAACTGTCTAAATTCTTAATGGTTTCTGCCAATTCTGGCGTGCTTGTATCCATTTGCTCAAAAACGGGATACTTTACAGTAGGCAACGCACTCGCTGCCATGGAAGAACGTAAGATGGGCTTGTAAGAAGCGGTGAGCAGCACGCCCAAACCCATCAGACCAAGTGTGAAGAAGAAACTTTTTTTCATTTGAGCAAGCCAATTATTTATTATTGTGTTGGGAACTTCTAAAAAACGATATACCTTCATATTGAATAATACAAATTTTGTGCTAAACTGATATTTACTACCAAAATTTTCGCAAAAATATTATCAAAATCGAGACTTACAAGTTTTTTTTCCTTAGAATTTACTTAGAAATGAAAAAAACGCGCTCTAAACCCGTTGAAGTGGGATTTTGAGTTTATCTGGGATATTGTTTTAATTGTACATTTTCCGCGCTTACCTCTAAATAAGAAAAATAGCGAATCCAATCACCTAAGTAAAAACAAGTGGCAGAATCAGACAAAAGTGTTTCTCTCAAAATGTGGCGATGCCCATAAATGAAATAATTTGTGGCAGGATTTTGTTGAAGGATTGCTTTAGAATGAATGAGTAATGCCTCTTTTTCTCCATAAAAAGTAGGTTCTGTTTCGCGTTTTGTATAACTTCCGCTTAGGCGAGAGGAAAATTCGGCTAGGCGCACAGACAAATTCGGATGTAGGCGAGCAAATAGCCATTTACAAATAGGATTTGTAAAAATGCTGCGAATAAATTTGTAACCATAATCTCCAGGACCTAAGCCATCGCCATGTGCAATGTAGTAGTTTTTGCCAAAAATTTCGGTAGCAAAAGGTTGGCTATGAATCGTTGCACCAAATTCTTCAGCAAGGTAATTTTTATACCAAAGGTCGTGGTTTCCAAGAAAAATGTGAATCGGAATCCCTGCGTCTGCCCATTCTGCCAATTTCCCCAAAATACGCACATAACCTTGTGGCACTACTTTTCCAAATTCAAACCAAAAATCAAACACATCACCGACCAAAAACAAAGCCTGTGCCTCATGTTTCACGCTGTCCATCCATTGCACAAAATGCTTTTCGCGCAGGCGGCTTGCTTCATAAGTAGGTGCGCCAAGGTGCAAATCTGATACAAAAAAAACTTTCATCTAAGTTAAATAATGGATAATTAATAATGGATAATGGAAAATTATCACCACTTGCTCACTATGAGTGTTTTTCGTGAAATCATTACCATAAACTAATTCTTACCGAGTATTTATATGTATTTAAGGCAAAAAAATTCTTGTTTATGAATGGGCATTTTTTAATTTTTGAATGACTTCTATGTTTTTCGCAGGAAAAAGATAGATATTTCGGAGTTCATTATTTTCAAACACAAAAGAGATTCCTAATTCGGGATAAATAAAATCGCCATCATAAGTACCAAACTTATATTTTAGGTGATCTTCCCCGTAGAGTTGCTCCATTTTTTCGATAGAATCGCCAAAAGCCAAGCCGCGTGAGGTCTTGATTCTTCTACATCTATCATAATCATAAACACCTGTACCATAGGAACTTAGGGCTACGTAACGTGCTAGCCCTTCTCTAAAATAGATTTTGAAAACAGGATAATCCGCAGAAGACTTTTCGTCATAATGCCAAACTTCTTCAAAACCTAAAATAAATTGGCTATGTTTTTCAGGCACATAACCAAAATTGTTGAAAATATCGTATTCTTCTTGATAGGTAGAGGTTTTGCCTCTGCCAGCCATTACATGAAAAATCTCGTCCATATCTGCACCAACAGAGAGTTCGCCAATTCGCAAGCCATCATGGACTTGTGGCAACGAAGAAAAACCTGCACTTGGTTGATTATCAGGGTTATCGTTCATTTTTCTTTAATTTTTAATAGGGAATGAAAGTTAAGGCAGGTAGAAGCGAAAGTGCTTTACCTGCCTTGTAAATTTCACGCAAATCTGTAAGTTATTTTTTCAATAATTTATCTACTGCGGCTAAAATCGCGTCATATTTAGGCTCTTGTGCGATTTCAGGAACTAACTCCACATAGCGAATTTTGTTTTTCTTGTCCAATACAAAAGCCGCGCGCGCAAGTAAACCTTTTAACCCACCATTTTCCATGGCAAGTCCAAACTCTTCCGAAAAATCGTTGTAACGAAAATCAGAGCCAACTTGCACATTTTCAATGCCTTCAGATGCACAAAAGCGCGACAAAGCAGTTGGTAAATCTTTGGAAATTACCACCGTTTGCACATTGTCTTTTGCCGCCATTAATTCGTTAAATTTGCGTGTTTCCATTGCACAAATTCCTGTATCCACACTCGGAATTGAAAGAATCACTTTTACATCACTGTCGATGTCATATAGGCTCACCTCTTCCCACTTCTGATTTACAAAGGTAAAATCGGGAGCATCTTGCCCCAAATCGGGCATATCTCCGCTGAGGGAAACTGATTTGCCTTTAAAGGTAACGTTACTCATAAAAATAAGTTAAAATAGAAAAATGACGAGAATCGCTCAAAAGTAGTGCGTTCTTTTCATAAACTTTGAAAGAAAGTACAAAAATACTTAAATCTGTTTGAAAAATTCAAATCAAAATAAGAAATTGTCATCTTTTCAAGAAAATGAAAGCTGGGGAAATAATACAAATTTTTGTAAAGTTTTGATAATGAATAATATAAACGCCATTTTATGATGTTAATAATATTTTACCAAGAGATTGTTTGAATTAAGCAAGTGTAAGGCGAAATTTTATCTACTTCATTGGGTAGAGGTAAAAATGTAATGCTGTACGGGCTGCTTTAGCTGCCCGATAACTTGCAAAAACTTCGTTTTTGCGTTTCTGCGGCAGCTAAAGCAGCCGCTACAGGTTTTAGTTAGCATTACATTTGAAGGACTACCTTTCATAGAAATGTTACTTTTTGGTTTAAAGCCTTTGTCCACTCCTTTAATTGACTGCCATCAACTAAGGTGGCTTCATATTCAACGCCAATACCTAAAAAGAATTTTACGATTTCGGGAACGCCTATTTTTAATTTTACCGCGCTATTAGCCGCTTCGCCTGCGGCTTTGCTTTCTGCTTCTATGTTATCGACTGCTACCTTTATTGCATTATTTTTCATGCCCAAAGCCGCAAACTCGTCCCATAACTGATGCTGCAAATCTGCTTTTGCCCCTTCAATTTCCTTTAAAACCAATTCCATTTTCTTTAACTCTTCCTCGCTACTTTGCGCAATCGCCGCTTTTAGGCTCGCGCTTTCAACCTCCACTTTCTCCAAAACCTTCTGCCGCAGCACCTTT
>JBJXHA010000499.1:0-4253 GCA_046160275.1 Bacteroidia bacterium
TAATAAGTAGTTTATGTTAATGTTGTTACTCAAAATGTTGATTATAAATCACTTAAACTCATTTTCAACTATCAACTATTACCTATCACCTACTTATCTATTCTTAATCTAATTTTCAAATCAAATGATACGCAATTTTTTTACATTTTTTACTACATTTAATAACAATTTTATGAAAATTTTAATTCTTTCCTTTTTGGTTTTTATTCAATGTATTGCCTGTTCTCAGCAAGCTCCCGTAACAACTGCTAGTCTCGTCTTTAAATCTGATGATGGCGGAAAAACGTGGAAAGATGTGAGCGCAGGATTGCCTATTAATTCGGAAATTAGTCGTACCTTTTCAAAAGAGGAAAATACCTTTTTGGAGACACAAAATGGGGTTTTTAGCAGCAATATTACAACGCTTATACCTGTTTGGCAAAAAGATTCTATGCCTAAGGAAAGCCGTGACAACGGTTATCCTAACCCAATGAATGTGTGCACATTTACGGATAGTAAGGGCACTGTTAAACAAATCAGAGGGACGCGTACGGGAATTTGGAAATCTGATGATGACGGAAAGACATGGAGAAAAGTCTATAAAGAGGGTTGGGGAATGGAAGTTGTCGAGTCGGAAGGGGTGCTGATTGCCAACAGTCTAAAGGGAATCATGCGCTCAACGGATGACGGAGAAAGCTGGGAATTGGTTGTTTCGGATGGGGGAGCGGGCATTGATGTGGAAGTGGTTAAGGGGGGATTTGCTGCTATTACCTCTAAAACTGAGTCAAGAGCGAGAAAACTACATATTTCGAAAGATGGAGGCAAAAATTGGGAGGCGATTGATGCAGGTCTTCCGCCAAACGAAACTATTTCTTGTATCAAAGAGGTAGGGGAGTCCTTTATTTGCGGGCATCCTAAGGGCCTTTTTCGTTCTGACGACCAAGGTAAAACCTGGAAACTTAGCCTGCCGACTATCGGCAAAAAAGTATTCTATTTTTCAGTTTTAGGCAAGTCTATATTTGCTGTACTTCGAAAGCCAGGATGCTAAAAAGGAATAGTTAATAGTGAATAATGAATAGCAGTAAATAGTTTGTAATCAATAGTTTAAGTGTTGGCTATTTCTTTTTTTACTCACATATACTTAACACTCAAATAATAAAAAATGCGTAAATATTTCTTACACAATCCCGCTTACCTATTCTTGTTGGGATTAATTTTCTTCGTCTCGTGCAATGCGCAAGTCAAAACGAATTTGCCCAAAGAGGACACGAAACCCTCGCTTAATGTAAGCAGCGAGTTGCAGTATGTTTTGAAGCCGCAAAATTATTACAAAGAAGCCACTATTGGATGTACGATGCAGGATAGGGCGGGAAACATTTGGTTTGGTAGCAATGGCGAAGGGATTTACCGTTTTAATGGAAGTAATTTCACCCATTTTACGGAAAAAGAGGGCTTATGTAACAATGTGGTTTACTGCATTTTAGAGGACAAAAGTGGTTATGTTTGGGTTGGTACACAAACGGGGCTTTGCCGTTATGACCCTGCTAGTCGTACTTTTAAGCCCTTTGTAAGCCATTTGAACTACGAAGATAAACCTGCCAAAAACAGCGTTTGGAGTGCAATGCAAGACAGTAAAGGCACAGTTTGGTTTGGGACAACTGATGGTGTATATTGTTATAATGGCTTATATCTCCGCCCCTTTTTGAATGACAAAGAGCTTGTGAATAAAGATAGTTTAAAATTGAGGGTTATTTATTCAATGCTGGAAGATAAAAAGGGCGTTTTGTGGTTTACTTCGGGTGATAACGAAGGGATATGTCGTTTTGATGGAAAAACCCTTACGAGTATCACGCCCCCTAAGTTCGGAATGATAGATTTAGTGGTGATGGATAGAAATGACGATTTATGGTTTTCTACGCGACAACGCGGGATTTGTACTTATAGTTATCATAATGGAAAAGGCTTTCAAGAAAACGTTTTTAAGAACCGAGAAGCCTTGGACAATAGCAACAATACCGCCATTACGGTCAATAATACGGGACACCTTTGGTTTGGAAAATATGGCGAAAATGGCATGGGATATACCTTTGATGGAGAACTTCTAAGCCCTATCATGACTCCACCTGCGCTAAACAATCAAGCTGCTTGGTTTTTGATGCAAGATAAAAATAGCAACTATTGGTATGGCAGCCCCCAAATGGGCTTACATATTTATGATGGCTATAATTTAACGACTTTTACGGAAAAATAACTTTTGTTCCGCATTTAGATTTTCTGCTTTTTTCCACTTGTTAAGGGTGGGAGCAACATATTTATTACTTTTATATAAGTATTCGGTAATCATTAGCTTATGTTTTTTTTGCAAGGTATTGATAATGAGCAAAATAGCATAATTTTCCATTCTCAATTATTAATTATCCATTACTTATCATTCAATCATCATTTTATGAAAAGTTTAATTCTTTCCTTTTTGATTCTTGTTCAATGTGTTTCCTGCGCGCAGGAAGCTCCCGTAAAAGCGCCAGCTACAACTGCTAATATCATCTTTAAATCTGATGATGGCGGGCAAACCTGGGAGGACGTGAGTGCAGGATTACCTGAGAATTTGGGCATTAATGGTGTTTTTCTAAAAGAGGAAAACCTTTTTTTGGCGACACAAAGCGGATTTTACCGCAGTAACACCGCAACAACAAGCCCTGTTTGGCAAAAAGAATTTATGTTTAACGAAGGGGCAAAAGGCATTAGCGGTGTTTATCCCAGCCAAACAGGTTTGTACGCATTTACAGGTACAAATAACTTTTTTCAGCAAATCAGGGGAGTAGGGGCATGGCTACCTGTACTTACCGAAATTAAAAATCATGGTCCTCACACTTTGCTAGAAACCTTAGCAGGAGCTATTTTAGTCGGTGCTCGTAACGGAATTTGGAAATCTAATGATTACGGAAGAACATGGAAGCACGTCCATAAAGAGGGTTGGGTAATGCAAATTGTAGAGGCGGAAGGGGTGCTCATTTGTACGAATGAACAGGGAATATTGCGCTCAACTGATGGTGGAGAAAGCTGGGAATTGGTTATTTCGGAAGGAGGCGTAGGCATTGACGTTGAAGCGATTAAGGGTGGTTTTGCGGCTATTACGTTCAATACCGAATCAAAAACGAGGAGAATGCGTATTTCTAAAGATGGAGGAAAAAATTGGGATACAATTGATGCCGACCTTCCGCCAAATTTATCTATTTCTTGTATCAAAGAGGTAGGGGAATCCTTTTTTTGTGGGCATCCTGATGGTATTTTTCGTTCTGACGACCAAGGCAAAACATGGAAACGTATCCTTCCTAGTATTGGCAAAAAAGTATTTAATTTGTCGGTTTTAGGTAAGTCAATATATGCTATACCTCGAAATGCAGGCTGCTAAAAAGGAATAATGAATAGTGGTAAATGGTTCTTCCTAAAAATACAGATAAAAGGATTGTTTTTTTAGTGAAATAGTGCTTTTCCCAAACCTACGAGCGCGGACGCTCCTCTTAAAGAGCAAATTCACAAGCGTCCACGCTTGTGAATTTGCTTAACTCAAACAGCTTCTAAGTGTTGATTGTTTCTTTTTTTACTCACAGATACGTTGCACTCAAATAATATAACAAAATGCGCAAATATTTCTTACATAGTCCCACTTACCTATTCTTGTTGGGATTAATTTTCTTTCTTTCTTGCAAAGGGCAGGTAAAAACAAATGTGCCTCAAAATGAGGGGCAAACGCCCAAATTTCTGCCTTTTCAAAATGAATTGGCGAAAAAATTAGATGCTGCGGCTCAACTTTCTGAATATGTGATAGGTATTTTGGAGGACAGCAAAGGCAATTTTTGGTTTGGCACTATGTCTGATGGGGCGATTCGCTATGATGGAAAATCTTTTACCTATTTTTCCACAAAAGAGGGTTTATGTGATAATACGGTTGCGAGTATCGCGGAGGACAAAGCAGGGAACATTTGGTTAGGTACGCACAACGGCGTTGTGAAATATGATGGGAAAACCTTCACCAATTTTACGGAAAAGGAAGGAATTTCTGGTGCGGGCTGTAAAATTCTCGTGGATTCAAAGGGAAACATTTGGGCGGGAACAAATCATGGTGCTTTTTTTTATAACGGCAGCTATTTTGCCCCTTTTGAATTGCCTAAACCTGCCCTCGAAAAAATGTCTTATAAATGGGAAGTAGGGAAAGTGTGGGAGATAAAGGAAGATAGCAAAGGCAATATTTGGTTTGGAAGAGATGGTTATGG
>JBJXHA010000500.1:0-19070 GCA_046160275.1 Bacteroidia bacterium
TATTACATTTCGCTCTAGTTGTCATATTGGAAATATCTTATCACGCAATGTGTTCAAGCTAGATTTGATAAGATATTTCCAATATGACCAGCCCGCAAAAATATCAGAAATTTTCCTTAACAGTGTATTAAGTGAAAAGGGATAGAAAAAATTTACCCTTTACTAAGTCTAATTGAAAACTTCTTTTAAATTTAATCTTCTTACGTTTATGAAAACACAACTATCAGAGGAGAAAATCGCGCAATCTTTTGCCCAATACGAAGGAGTATTGACGAGCAAACAACTTACCGAATTAGGTATGAGTAAATCTCAGTTGAAGCAACTCATTGCCGAAGAAAAAATAGATGTACTGAAAAGAGGTTGGTATCAATGGGAACATTATTTCCCTGCGTCTGACTATCATTTGTTGCAACGCCTAATTCCCGATGGCGTTGTTTGCTTTTATTCTGCCTGTGACTATTATGAATTAACCAATTATACCCCTAATAAACTTCATGTTGCGGTACTTTCTAATAAAAAAGTTACCCTACCTAAATATCCCCCTATTCAAGTACATTATTGGCAAGGAAAAAATGCAGAAGTCGGCTTAACAGAAGTCGAAATCGAAGGCAAAAAGGTGAGAATATATGATTTAGAGCGATGTGTATGTGATATTATTAGAATGAGGCATAAAACTGATATAGAAGAATTGTATCATGTTATTCAATCTTATGTAAAAAGAAAAGACCGTAATCTTCATAATTTAGGCACTTATGCTAAAATTTTTCATATTGATAAAATTGTAGATATATATATAGGAATTTTACTTTATTCTAGTTAATTGATTTATGAATCCAGATGCTATTAAATACAGAATTAACTCTCTTTCAAAAAAGAAAGGAGTTCCTGCACAAAAGATGTGGGAAAAATTTTTTAGAGAGCAGTTTTTGTACCTTTTGAGTACAACAAAATATATTCATCATTTTTGTCTAAAAGGCGGAGCTTTATTAGAGTTGACTTATACGAGTATGAATAGAAGCACAAAAGATATTGATTTTCTTGGAATTGGGATAAATTCAAATGTAGATGAAGTTACACATATCTTTCAAGAAATTTGTGCAAGTCAGCCCGAAAATCAACTAGTATTGTTCAATATTGATATGACAAAACCGCCAGAAGTTCTTCATCATGATGGGCTTTATGAAGGAGTTAGGTTGTACCTTTTTGCAAAACTAAAAGAAGCAAATACTCAACATACGATAAAAATCGAAATAGGCTTTGGCGATGTTGTAACTCCTCATTATCAAACAATTCAAGTGGATACACTTATTGGAATTACTGATTTTGCTATGCTAAGTTATACAAATGAAACCGTTATTGCTGAAAAATTCTATGCTATGATAACTTTAGCGGATAAAAATAGTAGAATGAAAGATTTTTATGATGTTTATTTCTTGCTAAAAGATAATTTGTATTCAGAAAGTACATTGAATCATGCGATTCTAAATACTTTTAAAAATAGACAATTTGTTTATTTAACAACACCCTATATTTTTGGAAATGAGATTACAACTAATAATGTTTTTTTAGAACGGTGGGCTTCGTTTTTGGCTAAAAATGCTTTACCTCCTGCCCCTTCTTTCGGCACAGTAGTAACTTTCATCGTCAAGCAACTCTCTCCTATTTATCAATCACTTGAACACAAATTATAACCATCTATGCTCAAAGATATAACCTATTTTTTCAAAATTTCTCGCCCTATTAATTTACTTATTAGCGGCGTTTCTTTTTTTATTGCAGCGTTTTTTGCCAAGCATCATAGTTTCAACTTTGTGGCAGATTACCATTTTTGGGGCGTGCTGCTTGTCATTCTTTTGATTGCGGCAGGAGGATATTGGATTAATGATGTGTATGATTTCCGCATTGACCGAATTAATAAGCCTGATAAAGCGATTGTCAATACCTTTCTTTCTGTAAAAAAGGTGCTGACCGTGTATTGGGTGATGCACTTCCTTCTTTTTGCGATTGTGGTTTGGTTTGTCCCTTTCAGCCTCACTTTTATTTTTGTTTCTACTGCTATTGTGTTGTTTATTTATGCCGCTTGGTTGAAGCGAGTGAGTTTAATTGGGAATGTAGTTGTGGCAGCATTGACCTCGCTCGTTATTCTTTGTGCAGGTTATTTGTATGAAATTACGCTTTCTTTGGCTTGGATGATGATGTTTGCTTTTGAAATTAACCTTATCCGCGAAATTGTGAAAGATGTAGAAGACATAAAAGGCGACCTTGCTTTTAAATTGCAAACCCTTCCAATTCAAATTGGGCTAAAAAGAACAAAATATGTGCTTTATTTCTTATACATTTGCTTGCTGGTTTCTTGTTACGTTCCCGTTGTGGTAGAATATTTAAAACATCAAACTTTATTAGTTCCTTATCTATCTTTTTCTATTCTAGCGGTGCAACTTCCTACGCTATATCTGATTTATTTGCTTTATCATGCCATTAATCCAAGTGAATATAAGAAACAAAGTACCTACATCAAAGTTATTATGTTAGCAGGAATTGTAAATTTAGTATTACTTGCCGTATAAAAGATAGCGTGGAGGTAAAAAGGTAAGAACAGGATTAACTCAAACAGTTTCTTAGAAAACTAAACCCTAAAAACAGCTGTGTCTTAACCTCAACAACTAAGGTTTTTACCATTTCCCATTTATTGTTTTTTTCCCTAACCGATAAGCTGATTTTACTAACCCAAATCTGCACTATGCCAAAAAAAGTGTAACTTTGAAGCATGAATTAGGCAAGGATAAACGAAAATATTGTGCGAATTGGAAATCTTATCATGCTACTGTGGCTTTTGCTCCCCATCTCTTTGGTGGCGCAAAATCCTTATTACCTCAATTTTACCAAACAAAATGGCTTGCCTTCTAACAGTGTCTATGATTTATACGAAGGAAAAAATGGCTTTATTTGGGTAGCAGGAGAGCATGGCATCGCAAGATATGATGGATTTGAGTATAAAGTTTATACCAATGCGAAACAAAAATCCAAGTCAGGAGCTAGTATTCGGGAAGATAAATATGGGCGTATTTGGTATGCTACTTTTGATGGCTTTTTTTACTACATAGAACATGATAGTTTAAAGGTGGCAAATCTTGACAATAATGCTTCATCCTACGACTATGGATTGATTGGCGATGATTTGATTTACCTCGAAAATGACGCACTCATTTATTATGACATTACGACACAGAAAAAAAAGAAGAAACTGATGCTCCCATCAAGCGCAGACAATAAGGGATACATTGGGGCATGGCAGGCGGGTGAATTTTTATATGTGTTAGACATAGGATCGTATTTATTTAGGATAGACAAGTATGGGCAAATTAGCAAAGTGGCGAAGGGAAGCGAATTGTGGGAAACTCCCATAAAAGTTTCTGTTACGAGCATTGCTGACACACTTTTCATTGTTCCGCATTATGCAGAAGGTTACTTGAAGGTATTTCGGGTTTTTCCGCAACAACCTATGCAAAAACAAACGATTGCTGTAAAAAATTTTTCCTTACAAGCAGCACGAAGCGACCCTGATGCAAACTTATGGTTGTTGAGTACACAAGGAAGCCTTGCTTTAAATGCAAAAGGGGAATATTTGTATCACTCCGAACCTTTATTTTCGTCTTACAGTGTTTCGGCTTTGTTGAAAGACAGAGAAGGCAATCATTGGATAGGTACAACTAACGAAGGCTTATTATTTGTGCCAAGTATGTGCACTTATATCTATCAATTGCCTGATTTTAAACCCTTTCGATTGGCAGTAATGAATGATAAATTATACATCGGGACAAAATATGATGAAATTTTCACTGCCAGCCTTACCCAAAAACAGCCTCAGTTGTGGTTAAAAAATGCAGAACGACATGAGGTGTATGTGCTTTATGCAGATGCAAAAAATCGGCAAATTTATAGCACTTCTCGTAATTGCAGGATAATAAGCGAGAGCGGAAAAGTGTTGTCTTCCGAAGGAGGGGCAATTAAAGACTATGAGCGAGTTGACCATAAATACCTTGCCGAAAGTAGCACAGGTTCTTTTGGTTTGATACTTTCGCCCACAAATTCAAGCCCTAGCGCATGGGACTCTATGTTCCATGCATACAAACAAACATTTGGCAGGACAGAAGGTGCACTTTTTAACAAAGAACCTTGCCGCTCTAAAGCACTTGCTTTTTTGCCTAAGGAAAATATGATATTCTTTGCAAGCAATATTGGTTTGTATCAAGTTACCCCTAAAAACCTCAAAGAATGTCTATTTCAAGGGGAAAAGGTATATATGAATATGCTAGAAAGCTATCAATCAACGGCTTATGGTTTAACCAATACAAATGGTTTATTTCGCCTCTCGGCAAATGGGCAACTTGATACAATTGCTACCCAACATCATTCGCTACAACGCATCAAAATATGCGAATATTTTTTGTTTCTTTGGGCGGATAAGCAACTGCTTTGTGCCGACTTGCGCGAAAAAGTACTATATTTTCATAAACTAGATTTAAGTATTCCCGCCGATGAAATCAATGATATTTTGTTGTGGCAAGGGGAAATTGTCATTGCCTCAGATGCGGGTTTGCTGTATAAAACGTGGCAAGATGCGCAAATGATAAAGGAGTTGCCGCTTTTTCGCATCAATCGTATCAATGTAAATAAGGCTTTCTATTTTCCGAATGACCTCATTCGCTTGCCTTATGACCAAAATGACGTAGAAATCAAGTATTCCATTCTGAGCTTTCGTCCTTATACCGACAAAGCTTTATTTTATCGTCTGAATCAAGGGAAATGGCAAAGAGCGGCGCAGGAATCTCGGACTTTAAAACTTGCAGCCCTCGCGCCTGATAATTATGAGGTAGAATTTCGGTTGGGAGAAACGGAAAATAGCCCGATTCAAGCCCTACAATTTACCATTTTACCGCCTTTTTGGAAAACTACTTGGTTTTGGTTGATTATTTCGGGAATGATTGCAGGATTGGCTACGCTTTTTTACTTTTCTAGGACAAATTTATTGAAAAAACAGAACGATTTGTTGCTAGAAAAATTGGCATTAGAGAGTGAACTACGAGAGTCTTTGGTAGAAAAATTAAAATTAGAAGGCGATTTGCGCCATTCTTTGTTGAGTTCTATCAAATCGCAAATGAATCCACATTTCTTTTTTAATGCCCTGAACACCATTCAATCTTTTATTTTTTCTGATGACAAAAGAAGTGCTGCGAGTTATTTAGGGAAATTTGCACGTCTGATGCGCATGGTATTGGAAATGTCGGAGAAAGACCAAGTAACTTTGCAGGAGGAAATTGACGCGCTTAAGATGTACTTGGATTTGGAAAATACACGATTTAATCAAAGCCTAGTCTATCACATTGAGGTAGCTCCTCACTTAGATATGGCAAATTTGCAAATTCCTTCCATGATTATTCAGCCTTATATCGAAAATGCGGTAAAACATGGTTTATTACATTTAAAAGGCGAGAAAAAACTGCTCGTTTCGATTCAGCAGGAAGATAATTGCTTGAAAGTCAAGATTGAAGACAATGGAATTGGGCGAAAACGTTCTGCGGAATTGAACAAAATCAAGCAACGTAAACATCACTCTTTTGCTACCCAAGCCAATCTCAAACGCATCGAATTATTGAACAAAGAAAACCCTTTAATTGGGGTAGAATACATTGACAAAGAAGACGAAAATCACCAAGCATTAGGCACTGTTGTTCTCATTACTTTGCCTATTATTCGGGTGAAAAACAATTGATTCTTATACGCTTTTTTAATCATTTTCATAATTCCTCACTTATCATGGAAACGCATAAAGCCATTATTATTGATGACGAAATACACGCTCGCACCTTATTAAAGGGAATGTTAAACGCTTATTGCCCTGAAATAGAGATAGTTGCAGATTGTCCAGATTTGGCATCTGGGGTAAAAGCGATTGTCAAAAACAAACCCGAAATTGTCTTTTTGGACATAGAGATGCCTGGACACAGTGGTTTGGAGTTGTTGGACTTTTTTGAAGAAGAAAACATTAATTTTTCTATCATTTTTACGACTGCTTACGACCAATATGCTCTAAAAGCAATCAAAATGGAGGCGGTTGATTATTTGCTCAAACCTATCGAACCCGATGAGTTAGAAAAAGCAGTTGCACGATTCAAAAAGAATAAAAAAGAAGAGAAAAATTTCAAAGACAGTCTGCTCAAATCTATGGAAACCCAACGCCTCGCCATTCCCACAAGTAATGGCATGAGAATGATTGATGCGCAAAATATTTTGTATCTCAAAGCCGACAACACCTACACCGAAATTGTGATGACAAGTAACCAAAAATATGTGGTAAGCCGTACACTCAAAAATTTTGAAGATGCCCTTCGCGATTATCCTAATTTTTTCAGGTGTAGCAAATCCTACATTGTCAATTTAGATGTGGTGGAAGAATACAGCAAATCGGAAGGCGGCTATTTATTGCTCAAAGATAAATCTCAACTTCCCATTAGCCCTGAAAAAGTAGATGCTTTTTGGGAGCAACACAAAATTGTGCGGCGTTGATAATTTTTTAGGGTTCTTAAAGCTTCAGCGTTCAGAACCCTAAAAAAACTCCTAACTTTGTAGGAAAATAAGAAGCACAATATGAAACAAAAATACATCGGCGTAGGCGTGATGACAGGCACTTCTTTAGATGCAATTGATATAGTTGTTTGTGAGTTTGAAGAAATCGCAAACGAAAAATATGAATGGAAAGTATTAGCCGCAGATGCAATTCCTGTAACGAAGGAATGGAAAACGCGCTTACAAAAACTTCCCACCCAAAATGCGGAGATTTATGCCAAAACGCACGTTTATTTTGCGCATTATTTAGGGCAAAATTTACAAACTTTTTTAGCAAAGCAGCCCTTCACACCTGATTTTGTAGCGGTACATGGACAAACGATCTTTCACCAACCTGAAGCAAATTTTACTGCACAAATTGGCGATGGCGAAACACTTGTTACCTATCTAAATTGTCCTTTAGTCTGTAATTTTCGTACCAAAGATGTGGCATTAGGCGGGCAAGGTGCGCCCCTTGTGCCAATAGGCGAAAAGTTTTTATTCGCTGATTATCAACTCTTTTTAAATTTAGGAGGCTTTGCAAATTTGACTTATCAAACGAAGGCTTTTGACGTTGCTCCTTGCAACCATGTCATGAATAGTTTGGCAAAAATGCATGATAATACACTAGAATATGATGCAAATGGAGACATTGCGCGTTCTGGCGAGATTCATCAAGGCTTGTTGGAAGAATTGAACGCACTTCCTTATTTTAAAACGGCACCACCAAAATCTTTGGGTTGGGAATGGGTGGGCGAAAATGTTTATCCTTTGTTGACAAAATACAATTTGGAGGCAAAAGACGCGTTGGCGACTTACTTAGAACACATTTCCTTTCAACTTGCAAGAGCAATTGGCAAAGTCGGTGCGCGAAACCAAACTTTATTGATTACGGGAGGAGGGAAACACAATACCTATTTAATAGAAAAAGTACAAAAATTACTCTTGCCCTATGAAGTAGAGATTGCACAAGATGCTGATAAGCAATGGGTTGATTTTAAAGAAGCGATTGTTTTTGCCTTTTTGGGATTGAGAACACTTACCAATTTACCCACAACTTTAATCGAAGTAACGGGGGCAAAAATTCCTTCGGTAACAGGGCAAATTCATTTACCTAGTAAGGGGTGGAAGCGATTAATTTAAAGCATTAGCTGAATTACAAAACATGATATACTTAGATTATAATGCTACAACTCCAACAGATGCGCGCGTTTTGGAAGCGATGTTGCCTTATTTTACCCAAAAATTTGGAAATGCGGCAAGCAGTAGTCATGCTTGGGGTTGGACTGCGGCAGAAGCGGTGGCAAAAGCGCGTGAACAGCTTGCCTATTTGATTGGGGCAAGCGAGCAAGAGCTAGTCTTTACTTCTGGTGCAACAGAGGCGATTAACTTAGCGATTAAGGGCGTGGCAGAAGTTTATGCCGAAAAAGGAAAACATATTGTTACCGTTCAAACCGAACATAAAGCCGTTTTAGATGTTTGTCAAAGGCTTGAAAAACAAGGTTATAACCTTACATATTTGCCTGTAAATGAAGGTGGTTTGATTGACTTAGAAGAATTAGAAAAAGCAATTACCCCTCAAACCATTTTGGTTTCCGTGATGTATGCCAACAATGAAACAGGCGTTTTGCAGCCAATTTCAGAAATTGCGCAACTTGTGCATCAAAAAGGAAGTTTATTCATGAGTGATGGGGTGCAGGCGGTCGGCAAAATTCCTGTAAAAGTAGAAGAATTGGGCATAGATTTATTGCCGATGTCGGGGCATAAATTTTACGCGCCCAAAGGAGTTGGAGCATTGTATGTGCGCCGCCGCAATCCACGTGTGCGCCTAACTGCATTGATTGATGGCGGTGGACATGAGCGCGGATTAAGGAGTGGTACGCTCAATGTGCCTGCGATTGTGGGCATGGGAGCCGCCGCAGAAATTGCCCAAACAGAAATGTATGCGGAGGTAAAGCGTTTACAAATGTTGAGGGATAAATTAGAAAATGCTTTATTGGCTACGGGCAAAATATGGCTCAACGGAGATAAGGAAAAACGCCTTGCGCACGTTGCAAACCTGCAATTTTCAAGTTTAAGCAGCGAAATGTTTCTAAAAAAATGTCGAAACTTAGCCGTTTCCACAGGCTCGGCTTGCACTTCAGCCTTAATGCAACCTTCGCACGTTTTACGCGCTATGGGGCTTTCCGAAAAAGCAGCTTATAACAGTATTCGTATGAGTCTAGGGCGATTTACTACAGAAGCAGAGATAGAAAAAACGATTGAGAACATTTTGCAAGTATTGTAAAAGGAGAAATCCAAACCTAAAAACAGCACTTTTTTCAAGGAGTTTAACTTTTTAAGTGCAGCTAAGTTATACTTATACAAGGTACAACGCTATTTCTTGCACTTGTCTTATGGAAAAATATTACTTGTTTTTTTTAGGAGGATTTGTTGCCGAAATTATTGGAACAGTAAGCGGATTTGGCTCCTCCATTTTGTTTGTGCCACTTGCTTCTTTATTCTTTGATTTTCAGGTAGTTTTGGGTATTACGGCGGTTTTTCATGTATTTAGTAACCTTTCTAAAATCGCACTTTTTCGAGAAGGAGTGGACAAAAACATTGTCTTAAAATTGGGGATTCCTGCGGTTATTTTTGTGATTTTGGGAGGATTTTTGAGTAAAGTAGTGCCTCAAAAAGAGCTAGAATTGGGTATGAACCTATTTTTGCTGCTTTTGTCTGTGATATTAATTATTTTTTCACAAAAAACAATCGAAAAGTCAAATACAAATCTCGTGGTAGGCGGTGTACTTTCGGGCTTTTTAGCAGGTTTGATAGGCACAGGCGGCACTATTCGCGGATTAACTT
This sequence comes from Bacteroidia bacterium, assembly GCA_046160275.1. GTDB lineage: Bacteria > Bacteroidota > Bacteroidia > J057 > J057 > JBJXHA01. The sequence goes on from JBJXHA010000500.1 coordinate 9,454, forward strand.
TGGCTGCCTTCAATTTGGAAAAAAACATCTTTTTAGCCACCTCTGCCCTTATTGATTTAGGCGTAGATGTAAGTCGCAGCGTTGTATATTTTTTCAATGGCTATTTGGTTCAAGAATTTCTTTTTACCATTCCTATCTTAATCATTATTAGCATTGTAGGTTCATGGATAGGAAAAAAAATCTTAGAAAAAATCTCCCAACAAATTTTCAAATATATTGTGTTAGGAGTTATTATCTTAACCGCTATTTTTCAAACCATTCAATATTTTAGTCAATAAATAACTAAACACTCAAAGGTTTGTGTTCCTAACGAGTATTTTTCGGTTTGCATATTTTTCATTTCTAAAAATAAGCATTTTAGGTCACCAAGTAATATTTGAAATGACCTAAAATGCTTAAACTTGCCTACGCTTCGCAACTAAATTTCGATTTATCTATGGCTAATAAGTACCATTTTCCTTCAATTTGCCCAAAGTAAAAAACTGTGTGCAAATCTGTACTCAAAAGCTGATGCGTTACCAAGGCCTCTTGTTTCTTTTGATTTTCAATGCTTCGGCTGCTAAAATCACGGTTTGTTTCTTTTACTTTTTTAAGTTCTCGCATCATGTTCGTAATGCCTTGGAAGTTTTCAGCCGTGTCAAACCAACCTTCTTGTTTCGGCAAGTTCTCAACTTCTTCGCAGCCCATGTTTTTGGGTATTTTCTTTGTTTTCAGCTCAATATGTGCTTTCGCCCACGCATTTTTCATGTAACTATGCTCCTTCATCAACTCTGCAAAAGTGGCATAATGTTTTACATCGTCAATCGCGCCATTGCGATACACAAGGCTGATTCCTTTTTCGGGGTGCACAAAAGAAGCCAAAGCTGTTTCGCTCCCAACCGAATAACTCAATGCCTTTGCAAAATTCTCGGCAGTTCCTTCCGTTCCTGTTTCTTCTGCATTTGCATAGGAAATAATCTTAAATTCTTTGTCGAACATTACGCGATTTTTCAGCTTCTCGTTCATTGCTTTTTTATCAGAAGAACGCGTAAAACTTGCATTTACCTCAAAATCAGCTACATAACCTTCTTGCGTAGCTACTATTTGCACATTGTTTGCATCAAAACTAATTTTTCGATTTTCAACAGAATTGAACCCCGTGCGAATTGCCTTACCCACATCTTCGCGTGCAAAGTTTGTTTTCTTAAAAAACTGCACCAATTGTGGGGCAAAATAATCCGCTTCATTGATTTGCTCCTTCTCCAAATCCGCATAGTATCGTGTTAAGACACTTCCTATCTTTTCTTTGGCAACGGCAGCCTCATCTTGAGGGGCTGTAACTTCTTGCTTTGCAGCTTCCTCCTTCTTTTCTGGAGTTGCGGGCGTATCGGTCTGCTTTTTCTTACAATTTGTAGCCGACAACGCAAGGAGTATCGCGAGAGAAATATTTACTATTTTCATATTTTGATGATTGATTTCAGGACAAAGATAGGAAAAGGCAGTTATTTTTCATAAAACAACTTTGTTTTTTAATCGAAATTGAAACTTCCGATTTCCTTTGTTTAATTCAAAACTCCTTTCCTCGAAATCTACATTTCCCTCATAATCAATGGTTAAGACCGTAGAAACCCGCGTTCCGTAATTGGGTGATTGTATCCAAATGGCAGATAACATTCTCTCCCATTCCAAAGAAACACCCGTAGAAGGTAATTCATCATCTTCCGCAATTTCGGGGTTTGCCAGCATTTGAAAAGCTGCCTCAACGGGAAAGGTGTCATTATTTTCGACCATATCTTCAAACAAAATGCGGTTTTTCCACACCTTAGGCCAAGGCGTGTCCAACAAATGATTGCTGACAGCGTAAATCCCGTTTTCTAGTAAGACTGGCGGCTCTCCACTTTTGTTGGAATAATAAGCAAGCCCATGCTCAAGGTCGGCGGTGAGTAAATTAAATCCATTATATAAATTGCCATGTTCGGCAATCTGATCCAAGTAAGACAGCGGAGAGAAGTCATTTGTCAAGAAATCCGTAATTAATTCACCTCTTGAACGCGCATCATCGCGCATATCTTTGATATCTCGGTAATTTGTGAGGCAAGAAAATTTTCCCAACTTATTGACACCCAGCCAAGTACCCCCACCTTGCAAATCTTTTCCCGCCAAAATTCCCGATTCCATCCACCAATGCGCCGACTTTGTAGGACGATTATAAAATTCATCTCGATTGGCTGCCACAATCAACGCATAACGGGAATGTGCTTTATATGCTGTGAAAATAGTACACATATTTTTTTAGTGAAAGATGATAGGAGAAAACCGACAAAAGGTAAATGATTGATTGTTATTGATTTATAACTTCATTCTTGTTTAACAAGGAATCATTTTCCTAACCAGCCTTTTACGGAAAAAGAGAGGAAAAGTTGTGAATTTAGGTATTTAGGATAAAAATCACAAAGTAGTAGAAGTTCTAGCACAAAGTTACACAAGGAAAAAGCCCTTAACATTTAGCTTTGTGCATCTTTGTGGAAAGTACTTTGTGAAACTTCGGGGTAAAAAACGCAAGTTTATTACTTTAATTTTTTCATGTTCTTAATCGCAATTACTTGCGGAGAAGTTAAGGGAAATGTAATCATTTTAAGGGTCAGCGTTCGGAACTTTTAGAAAATTCCAAACGCTGCTTTTAATTACGCCATCACGCTTTGATGAAAAACGTTAAAACTTTGGCAATGAGGGGATTGAAGGAGGTTTTCGAAGTCTTCCTGAGTGATTTGAGTAATAAAGCCTTCAATATCTGCATTATGCTTGCTATACGTTTTACCAACTAGTTGCAGAATTTTATTCAACATGTTTTCTGGGCGATAAAAAGTCGTTTCAGGGTCTGTCTCCCCTAAATCTAGCTTCAACTGCTTCAAAATAAACTCGTTAGTTAAAGCAGTATCTATTTTTTTTTAAAAATTTGGAATAGATAATAGCCAAGCCTCTGTTTCCATGACAGCAAAGCACATTTGCATTTGGTCAGTTAACTTATTTTCTTGCGTTAAAAAACGCTGTACTTCTTCCTCATTTTTTTGAATGATACGCTCATTAATGTACTTGTCAATCGCAGGTCTTTTCTTTCCTTTACTAAGAATATATTCATATTGTTTGCTATATAAATCGCGCAACCCTATCAACTTAGAATACCCTTCTTTCCAATAGAACTTAGCCCGTTTTTTCATCTCTGTAAACACCTTCTTATCGCCGCCAACATCAATAATTCGATAATGAATTTCACTATCCAAGCGAGGGTTATCAAAAGCTGCTGCCGTCAAATTATTATTCTGAATCTTTTGACAACGCAAATCAACTTCCCAACCAAACCACGTAAGTAAATAATGCCTTACAAATATTTGCTCTGTTTTACCCTCAACGAATATTATCACCTTTTTCATCTTTTTTTCTTAACAAATGTTGGTGACTAATAAAATAATTGGAACTAAAAAAGTCAAAATTAGTACTTCCCAAAAACGTATAATCTTCCGCCAAATCAGGTTGTGATTTTTCATTTATCAAAGAAAGTACATTCTCTTCTTTTCTTAGTACCGAAAAACATTCGAAAGGAACGGAATCCATTAAAAAAGAGTCATTTGTGGTGGCAATTAGTTGAAAATTAGCCTCTTTTGCTTTGTCAAAAATCAATTTACCGAGCTTTCCTGCGCGTTCAAAATCCAATCCTTCACACAAATCATCAATTAACAACAAGTTAAAAGGTTCATTTTTTGCCAAAAATTCGAGATAGAGTAATAAAATTAAGGAGCGAAACATTCCTTGCGAAATTTGCTCGACCCCTAGCGGTTTGGGAATATTTTTATCTATTACGAAAATACTTGCATTTTGAATCAAAAAGTCATCAATTTCATAGCCAATGCTCACTAATTCCTGGCGCACTTTTTCCAAAGAAGAAAGCCGCAAGCCATTTAACAAAACTTGCATCGTTGGAATCGTACTTAGGCTGTCAGTTTCTTTGTTAATGAGTTGATTTTGAGGGAGTAAATTGGCGAATTTTAGTGCTTTGATGGGGCTAAGTCTATCTATCAACAAAGTACCAATATCCGCAATCCTACTAACAGATAATGGAAAAGGAAGATTTTGGCTAAGAATATTAATATTATCTTCATTTCCTTGCACAATGCAAAGATTATCAACAAAAAATTCGTGTTCATAATAACGTTTTCTGTCCTTATCCGCCCCTTTGTGAGATATTTTATATCGAAAATTTCTTTTATCTACATCTTCAATTTCAATATTATACTTGTAGATATGCGCCTCCACACTATTTGTAAATCCAAGATGCTTCAAAAAATCCTTCAAAAACGCCAATACCCGCGATTTTCCACTTGCATTTTTACCTACAATCAGGTTTTGCGCCGAAAGATAAAAATCTTTGAGCGTGATATTTTCATCTTGATATTCAAGTCTAAGTAATTGATTCATAATTACATGATTTTTAATTATTGCTTATTTCCCTATCTAATACTCCTCCTTTTTACCAAATAATCGGTCAGTGTTTTTTCATAGCCTTGGGCTACATCAACGGAAACAAAATCTATGTTGAGTTCGTGGCATTTTTTCTTAAATTCGTCAAATTCTGCGGTAACGGCAGCTTGGTATTTCTCCTTGATTTGGCGCGGATTGACTTCGATTTTATCGCCTGTTTCTAGGTCTTTGAGAATCATCGGGCGATTCGGGAAATCAAAATTTACCTCCGTTTTTTTGTCCAATAAATGAAAAAGCAAGACCTCATGCTTGGCATGACGAAGGTGCTGCAAAGAGCGAAATAACTCGGCTCGCTCATCAACATGGTTAAATAAATCGGTGATAATCACGACCAAAGAACGGCGATGAAACTTCAATGCGGCTTCGTGCAAGACAGAAGCAACGGCAGTTTGATGCGTAAAATATTCCGTACTTTTTGACACTTCTTCCAATTTTTGAAAAACAGGAATCATGCGTGAATACTTGGAATTTGGGCGTGAATAAAACGTTACTGCCGAATCAAACAAGGTTAAACCTGCCGCATCACGTTGCCCAATCATCAAATAATGCAAAGCTGCCGCTAAATACGCGCCATATTCGAGTTTAGAAAGCCTATCTGCCTCATGCAAAGGGTAGCGCATTGAATCACTCACATCAAGCACAACTTGGCAGCGTAAATTGGTTTCCTCTTCATATTTTTTCAAATATAATTTATCTGTTTTGCCATACACTTTCCAATCAATGTCACGTAAAGAATCGCCTGTATTATAAGAGCGATGCTCGGCAAACTCCACCGAAAAACCATGATTTGGGCTTTTGTGCATACCCGTAATAAAACCCTCGACAATCATTTTCGCCTTGATTTCGATGTTTTTGAGCTTCCGCATCACGAGCGGGTCTAAATATGGAACGATTTGTTTCATTTATTAAAATATTATCCTTTATTTTGGCAAAACATACACACCATCTCTTTCTTTATCAATGCTGCCACCTGCATAGCCACATACCCCCATTCTTGGCGAATTGACTACCCGCATCAAAGCATAATCTGCCGCATCTGCACAAGTTTTTTGGTGCTTTTTCGAGCATTTTTTGCAATACACCGCTTGTTCTTCATACATACAAATCATACACATCTCTACAGCAGGCTCTTTGCCACAAGTGCTACACATTATTGCAAGTGGCTCATTCCGAGAGAGTAAAGTGATTGATTCCTTGGGTTTTAAGGCAAATTCTTCCGTCACTTTTAAGGTCAGTAGCGTAGTAGAGCCAAAATCATATTCATACTCAAGTACTAAGCCTTTGAAAAGAATGGCTGACGCTTTCTTGGTCATTGGCACTTCATTTCGTGTTTTTTTATCCGAAAATGCACTTAAATGCCCGCAACATTCTAGCCAAATTTGACGCAAAAAACCGTCAATTTTTTTTAATGTACAATCGCCCGCTACGAGTAATTCCAAGAAAAACACATCGAACTCTACGCGAACATGGAACGCTTTTGCTCCTTCCACTTTTGGCAATTCATTCAAATGTTTATCCAAATGTTTGCCAATGCTGCGTTTATTCAACAACTGATTACAATAGAGGCATTTGCCTTCTGAGGTTAATTTTTCTTCTGCCATGATGAATTATTATTAGTATTACAAAAAAATAAAACTAAAAGCTATTTTTTTACACCCTATTTGAATAAACCCATAAGGAATAGGTAAAAAATAAAGTACCAAATTTACTTTTTTTACCACAAAGTTTCCCAAAGTATTTTCCACAAAGATACAAAAAGCTAACGGTTAATGGCTTTTTCTTTGAGTAACTTTGTGCTAGAACTTCTTCTACTTTGTGGTTTTTTTCCTAAAGATAAGCGCACTTTGTTTTCACTCGTTTCTAACCAGCAATATAAATTTGTTCGCAACTACCCTTATTTCGCTTTCTTTACATAAGCCATAATTGCCTCAAAATAAGCAGTAGCCACCTCTTTTACCCTTTCGTTGGTGCTAAGCTCGACCAAAGGCACATCTTTTTTATTTAAGGCAACACATTCTTTGATATTATCTTGGCAAAGTGCCTCTCCATAGCATAAAACGCCACCAATGGTACGCGTAAGGTTTAAATTTCGTGCATAAACCCCTGCTTCCTCTGCTAAAATAGACGATCTTTCGAGGTAAAGCAAAGAATCAGCAGCCGTAACCGCAGGCACCTTGATAATTTCGGCATATTTTTTCATCACTTCCCCCGAAAAACGAATAGAATTGGGTAAGTCCTTCGTCAGAAGTAGGCGCATAAAGGCGGCTCTATCTTCTTGCATCACCAATTCTCCTTTCATAAAACTACCTCCGACAAATGTCATGCTGTAATTGGTTTCCGTAGGCGAGCAATAATCTTCTGAATCGCGTTTTTCCCAATTCGGTCCATGCACATTATAGTGAATCATCAAGGTTAAATCGGGGTGAAAGGCATTGATTTTTTCGGCTCGCAAGCGCAAATCATACGGAACATATAACCGGCGATACATCTCCGAAAGGGGGGCTTCCGTTCTCCAAAAATGCGCCCTTGCACTATCCAATCGCCCAGCTGCAACTTCCGCCTCAATCGTAGGCATCATTAAATAATTACACCATTCTTGATAGGTCATGTCGCGCAAATTCAAGCCTGCTTTGGGGCGGGTAATCATCACAATAGCCCCTTTTTCCTCCAATTTTTGTTTCAAAATCAGGGCAGTTGCTAGGGTTAAATTCGCCTCATTAAAAGCAATTTCTTGGTTTTGCGTAGCTTCCGAAGCGCGCATTCGAATAAACTTTGCCTCAATCATTGCCATTTCCATAGAAGCTTCAATGTGCCCAGGATCAAGCGCAATTCGCCAACCTTTCAAAGGTAATTGATTGTTTGTCAGTTTTTTAACTCGTTGAAAAGTGTAAATTTCAGAAGGCAACATTTCCGTTAATTTGCGCACCCCTTTTTTGCGATAAAAAGTGGTAGCACTATCAGGGTGCATATTTTCCAATAATTCCCCTATTCTTTTTACCTCATTCCGATAAATTTTCATCTCTACCAACTGATTTGCCTTATCTTCAGGAGAGGCAAAAAATTCAATCCCCGAACTATCTATTCGGATGTAATCATACAAACTAGAATCTTTCACCAAATATTTTAAGTTTGGATAATGTTCTTTCATTTGTGCAGTAGGTGTGCAGCTTGAAAATATCAACGAAATCAGTAAAAAAACAAATAGAATCAAAGGCATACAAGTCTTGGTATTTAAGGAGTGAAGTTCTGTTTCCCTTTCAAGAAATTAACATAAAAAACGAAGTATATCCCATTTTTTGTTAACTTTGTGCTGCAAATTTAGGGAAAGAATCTTAAAGAAAATAATTCTTAAAGAGATGATAAAGCTACAACAATGTTTACACACGAATATTTTATGAAAAAAGCCTTGCAAGAGGCAGAAACAGCTTACCAAAAGGGAGAAATTCCGATTGGGGCGGTGGTTGTGGCTGATAATCAAATCATTGGCAAAGGTCATAATCAAGTGGAAATGCTACACGACCCCACAGCTCATGCAGAAATGATTGCCATTTCGGCAGCTTGCGAGTTTTTGGGAACAAAATTATTGACTGACTGCATTTTATATGTTACCGTTGAGCCTTGCCCTATGTGCGCAGGGGCTTTATTTTGGTCGCGGGTACAAAAAGTCGTTTTTGGCGCGAGCGAACCCAAAACAGGTTTCGACAGTCGCGAAATGGCAATTTTACACCCCAAAACCACCTTAATTGGCGGTGTGATGCAGGAAGAATGTAAAAATTTGATGCAGATGTTTTTTGAGGAGAGGAGGGGTTAACAGGTAGGGGATAAGTAATAGTTGATAGGTGAAAATTGATATAACTTAATTTATAGCTAAGTATTTGGCAGAAATTAGTGTATGTTATTTTTTACAACAAAAGGATAATTATCAACACTTTATATCTGTTTACTGATAACTGTTCATTGTTAACTGGCGTTTTAACGCAAATACATTATCTTATTATACAAAACTAAATAATGGATAGTGAGCGACAAACAAATTCTCACGATTCATTATTCTCTATTCCTTTCAATATGAACTTATACTCCATTGAAACTGGGCGTTTTAAATTAGATGGCGGCGCGATGTTTGGCGTGGTGCCGAAACCGATTTGGCAAAAAACAAATCCTGCGGATAGTAGTAACCGCATTGATATGGCGATGCGCTGTTTATTGATTGAGGACGAAAGTCGTTTGATATTGATAGACAATGGTTTAGGTAATAAATACAACGAGAAATTTAAGGGTTTGTATGATGTTGACCATACCGTTACCTTAGATAAATCGTTGGAAGCGCATGGTTTTTCGCGGGAAGATGTAACGGATGTGATTCTTACGCATTTGCATTTTGACCATTGTGGCGGCAGTACGGAGTGGAATCAGAACCGAGAACGCCACGAATTGACTTTTGCGGGCGCAATTCATTGGGTGCAAAAATCGCATTTAGAATGGGCGTTAAATCCAAATTCGAGAGAAAAAGCGAGCTTTTATAGTGAGAACATTTTGCCGATTGTGGAAAGCGGAAATTTGAGAATGTTGGAAGGAGAAACCGAGTTATTCCCTAACCTCGAACTCAAAGTGTTCAATGGGCATACAGAAGGGCAGCAACTTCCTTTTATTCATTACAAAGACAAAAAAATCTTGTTTGTAGCAGATTTGTTCCCAACTTATGGGCATTTACCGCTTCCTTATGTGATGGGTTATGACACACGCCCCCTACTTACTTTGTCTGAAAGGGAGAAAATATTGCCTTATTTAGTTGAAAATGAGGTAGTTTTGTTTTATGAGCATGACCCTTATCATGAGTGTGGTTTGGTTATCAAAAATGAAAAAGGTGCGTATCAAAGCGGGGAAACATTTCCTTTAAGCAATATTTTATAAGCATAAAATGAAAACATTACATCAAACGGAAGATGTTCAAGCAGTTTTGGCGAGATTAGACAAGTTAAACGCTGATTCGCCAAGGCAATGGGGGAAAATGGACGCGCATCAAATGTTGTGTCATGTTACTGACCAGTTGCGTTGCGCATTGGGCGAAAAAACCTCCCGCATTAGCAAATGGAGAGCTT
>JBJXHA010000501.1:0-14175 GCA_046160275.1 Bacteroidia bacterium
CCTTAGATTCCAATGCAGCAGCATCTACACAACTAACACCTTAAACTAGCTTTGTGTAGATGCTGCTGCATTAAGGTTGTGTGGTTTCTTCTGATTGACATTATTTTTTCTATTATCCATTACTCAATTCATCAATCACTAATTTATATCTTATATTTATGCGGAATGTATATTTTCTAGGAGCGATGCTTCTTTTTTTTGTGGGTTTTACGACTTTTCGTCAGATGATGATAGAAAAGCAAGAAAATGAGGGCGCGAAATTGCAGGAGCCGGCGGATTGGTCGTTTTTGCAACGCAGTTATCCTGATTTTAAGGGGGCTGATGCCGCAAAAGCCTATGACCAAGCGGTGCAAATGGCGGTTTGGCAGCGAAATACGCAAAGAACGGCAGGTACAACAGGTTGGAACGCAGATTGGACCTTGGAAGGACCTAACAATACGGGCGGGCGTTTTAATACCGTAGCCATTCACCCTACAACCCCCAATATCATGTATGCAGGAGCTGCTTCGGGGGGCGTGTGGAAAACAACCGATGGCGGTACTACTTGGAATCCTATTTTTGATGACAAACCCTATCTTTCGGTAAGCCACATTGTTTTTGACCCTACCAATCCGAATACGATTTTTGTAGGAACAGGCGACACCCAAATTAGTGGCTATCCTTTCTTGGGCGATGGTATTTATAAAAGTACAGATGCAGGGGCAACTTGGACAAATATAGGTTTAGCACAATGCAAAATCATTTCTCGTATCGCCATTAATCCTCAAAATCCTAACATTATTTATGCTGCAACGATGGGCTTACCTTTTGAAAGAGGGCTAGATAGAGGTTTATATAAAACCACAAATGGTGGTGGGACATGGACAAAGGTATTATACGTTTCTGACCAAGCAGGGGTAGTAGATTTATTGCTTGACCCTACCAACGCGAATACCATTTATGCAACTTCTTGGGATAGAATTAGAAATATGCAAGAATCAACGGTGTCGGGGTCAGGGGGAAGAATTTGGAAATCTACCGATGGGGGGACTACTTGGAATCAAATTATGAACGGTATTACAGGAGGTGACCTTTGTAGAATTGGGATTGCGATTTCGCAGCAAAATAATAATAAACTGTATGCTGTGGTTGTAAATACAGGTCTTGACTTAGAGAATGTATATAAAACCACAAACGGAGGAACTACTTGGACGGCTGTTCAAGGGAATAACTTAGATTTTAGTGGATTAGGAGGTTTTGGCTGGTATTTTGGGCAAATTCGCGTGAATCCTACCAATGACAATCATATATGGGTATTAGGCGTAGGAGTTCAAAAAAGTACAGATGGAGGAAACAACTGGACTGATGGTGATGGAAATGGCGATATGCACTCAGATAAACACGATTTAGAGTTTATTAATGGCTCGCAAATGATTATGGCGACTGATGGTGGTATCTATAAGTCTGTCAATAGCGGCAGTTCTTGGACTGACATTGAGAAAATCCCTGTGAATCAGATTTATCGCATTGGCATTGACCCGAATGAAGTGGAAAATTATACAATTGGCGTACAAGACAATGGTACAAATGAAGGAAATCAGGCAAATATCAATACTTGGACACGCGTTTGGTGGGGAGATGGTTTTCAAGCGCGTTATGATGAGGATTTACCCGGAACTTATTACGCCATGTCTCAAAATCTTAGTATCTACTTTATAGACACTACCAATTCCGTTTACAGCGATCATACTACTGGCATTGACCCCTCAGACCGTAGAGGCTGGGACGCGCCTTTTACCTTTAGCCCTGCTTCTGCTAAACGTCAATACACAGGCACTTATCGCGTGTATCGTAACGTTGATGGGGAAACCGCAAACTGGCAACCTATCAGTGATGACCTTTCCGATGGCTTAGTTTATTTTTCGCGAGCGCATATCATTACTTGGGTAGAAGAATCACCACTTAATCAACAAGTGATTTGGGCTACCACAGCCGATGCCAATGTTCAAGTTACTACGAACGATGGCGCAACGTGGGCAAAAGTTGATGCTGCCTTGCCCGAATTTTTCGTAACTTCAATTCACCCTTCTCATAAGTCTATGGGTGGAGCTTACGTTACCTTCTCTGGCTATCGTTACAATGATAACACCCCTCACATTTACAAAACTACGAATTATGGGCAAACTTGGACAGCCATTGCTGGAAATCTGCCTATGTTTTCTATCAATGATGTGTTAGTGTATCCAACGGATGAAAACATCATGTTCGTGGCAACAGATGGTGGCGTTTATGGAACAGTTGATGGAGGTATTAGTTGGAATCGAGTAGGGGGAAATATGCCAATTGTGGCAGTTTACGACATTGAATTTGATGCAACGGGTAAAAAACTATTGGCAGGAACCTACGCTCGTTCTTTGCATAGCTTTGATATGGACGAAATTTTAAGCGTAGTAAGTCTAACACCTGCTTTACCTACGATTTCTGTTACTGCTTATCCTAATCCTACCACTGATGTGGTTACGATAAAAACAGACAATAAAATCGCAGTAGAAATTTACAATGTTCAAGGGCAAATTGTGGCAAAAGGCATGAGCAATGAAGCTATTTCTATACAACAATTAAGCGCAGGTTTATATGTTGTGCGAGGCAAAGATGCAGAACATTATTACCAAAGTAAATTTGTGAAGCAATAACATACGGTTTCTTTTAAAACGTAGCCTCTACCAATAACTTCGTTATTTGCAGAGGCTACGTAATTTTACGGTTTGCTATTCTGTTTAGAAGAAAGTGGTTTTTTATATAAAAACTTCACTAACATAATACGAAAGTCTTCTTTTAAGTGCTTTATCAAAAATACTTGATAATCAAAAACTTTAATCATTATCCATTCTTCATTATTAATTATCAATTACTTAAAGCGAAGACTTCCGTTACAGGCATTTTTCAGACAATTCCCTTATTATCCTTTTTGGAGATTCAAGTCGTCTTGATGCACGCCTAACACCGCCCTTCCTGAAGGCTCATTCATATTTTTAAATGCTTCGTCCCATTCCAATGCGACAGGTGAGCTACAAGCCACAGAGGGAACAGAAGGAACTGTAAGAGCCGCCGTTGTAGAAGGAAAATGCGTGGCAAAAATGCTACGATAATAATATTCTTCTTTCGTTTTGGGCGTTTGTTCTGGGAACTTTAGGTAAGCATTTGCCAGTTGCTCATCAGAAATTTCCGCATTAATCGTTGATTTGAGCGTATCAATCCAGCTATACCCTACCCCATCAGAAAATTGCTCTTTTTGTCGCCAAGCTACTTGTGGAGGCAATAAATCTTCGAAAGTTTTGCGCAAAATCCATTTCTCAATTCTGCCATTTCTTACCAATTTATCTTCAGGATTGAGGTTCATCGCCACGTCCATAAATTCTTTATCAAGAAAAGGCACGCGACCCTCTACGCCCCAAGCAGCCAGAGATTTATTGGCACGCAAGCAGTCGTAAAGGTATAATTTATCCAATTTACGAACCGTTTCCTCGTGAAGTGCTTTTGCATTAGGTGCTTTGTGAAAATACAAATATCCGCCAAAAATCTCATCACTTCCTTCGCCCGACAAGACCATTTTAATCCCCATAGATTTAATCACCCTTGCCATCAAATACATGGGCGTAGAGGCGCGAATGGTCGTAATATCGTAGGTTTCTAAATGATAAATTACATCACGAATGGCATCTAAGCCTTCTTGTATGGTGAAAATAATTTCATGATGCACAGAATTAATGTGGGTCGCTACCAATCGCGCAGCCGCCAAATCAGGTGAGCCTTGCAAACCCACAGCAAAAGAATGTAGGCGCGGATACCAAGCCTCTGCACTATCGCCACTTTCTACCCTTTTCGCCGCATATTTCTTGGCAATCGCAGAGATAATAGAAGAATCTAAACCGCCTGAAAGCAAAACACCATAGGGCACATCACACATAAGTTGACGGTGTACGGCATCTTCTAATGCCTTGCGCAATTTTTCGGTATCGCTCGTATTGTTTTTTACATTTTCATAGTCCATCCAACTCCGCTCGTACCATTTTTTTAGTTGCATATCCGAGCTATGAAGATAATGCCCCGGCAAAAAAGTTTCAATTTTTTTACAAACGCCTTCTAATGCCTTCAATTCAGAAGCTACATAATACTGCCCAAACTCGTCCCAACCATGATACAAAGGAATAATTCCCTCGTGGTCGCGGGCAACAAGCCAAGTATTTTGCTCCTTATCGTAAAGCGCGAAGGCAAAAATCCCGTTGAGTTTGTCCAAAAAATCAACGCCATATTCTTGATAAAGAGGCAAAATCACTTCGCAATCCGATTGCGTACTGAAAGCATAAGTATCTTGATAATTGGCGCGTAAACTTTGATGGTTATAAATTTCTCCATTGACAATCAAAATTAAGTTACCATCAGGCGAGAAAAGCGGTTGCTTCCCAGATTGCGGATCCACAATTGCAAGCCTTTCATGCGCCAAAATCGCTTTATCGCAACTATACACTCCCGACCAATCAGGTCCGCGATGCCTTACCTTTTTTGCCATTTCTAGCACTTGCGCCCTAAGCGGTTGCTCCTTTTGTTTTAGGTTAAATACCCCTACAATTCCACACATAAAAAATAAAATTTAAAACAATAATACAGGGATGGGTGATAAGCATCAGTAAACAATTAACAGTAAACAGTTATCAAAAGCGAAATTTTGACTATCGAGCAAATACCCTTTTGAAATTAGTAAGTTAATTTGTTAAGATTACTAAGTGATAATCGTAATTAAATGAATAGGTTAAGTAATTGATAATTAATAAATGATAATGGAGAATTACCGCAACTTGCTCATTATGAGTGTTTTTGTAAAATCATTAACATAAACTAATTCTTACCGAGTACTTAATTATCAGTATTTTACCTCTTCTGTCGTAAATTTCTTATCACCCACACTTATAATTCCCCAAAAAGACCACAAAGGTAAGGAGAATTTGAGAGATGATAGCAATTAGATTGTTTATTCACAAATCTTATGTCATTTTCTCCAGAAACAGTTAAGGCAATTTTTAGCGAGTACTCCTTTTTCTCAAGAAAAATCGAAGAAAAACCGTACTTTTGTTGCCACAAATTGCTTATATATCAGGGAACAATTAACAGTAACCAGTTATCATTCTCCATTCATCATTTATGGCACAATTTCTTCTCTATTTTTTTCTTGTATTTACCGCAATTTCGGGGATAAGCATTGCCTTCACGCGTGATTTGGTGTATGCAGGATTGCGCCTATTTATGATGTTATTAGGGGTAGCAGCGATATTTGTCTTTTGCAAAGCCGAATTTCTCGCCGTTTCTCAATTGATGGTGTATATTGGGGGGGTATTGATTTTGTTGGTATTTGGGATTATGCTTACGCGCAAAACCCTTAATAGCAACCCCGACACGCGACTTATTCAACCTATTATGGGCGGAATTGTGGCTGTGGGAATGTTCGCACTATTGACTTTTCTTATTTTTAACCTTCCAGAACAAACCACTCAACTCACAGAAAATCAAGCTATTCCTCAGGCTGATAATATAAAATTACTGGGAACGCAAACCATGACGCAATATCTTCTTCCCTTTGAAGCGGTTTCGGTTTTGTTGTTAGTTGCTTTGATTGGGGCGGCATTTATTGCACGAAAGGATTAAACCTTTTTCGCCAAAACTCCTCTTTTTACTACAAATTTTTCGCACGAAGGTTTCGTTATTAGTTTTATCAAACCAAAACTCGTAAATTTGCAGCGAGAAATAGGCTCTTTTGCAGTTTTTTCCATTTTAGCTATTCGTATTATGTTCAATACACTTCTTTTTCTCGGCAATTTAGGACCTACAGAAGTCATTTTGATTCTGGTGGTTATTTTGGTATTTTTTGGGGCAAAACGTATCCCCGAATTAGCACGCGGTTTGGGTAAAGGGATTCGTGAATTTAAAGACGCATCTCGTGAAATCCAAAACGAAATCGAATCTGAATCCAAAGACATCAATAAGACGTTGAAGCCTTAGATTAGGACTTATCGTACAAAAAACCTTACGGAGATTGCGCTAATGCAATTACCGTAAGGTTTTTATGTGATTTTATGGCGGAAATTAGTTTTTCTCTACCACTACTTTTTTCACGCTGCTCCAGTTGCCATTTTTAATTTTGACAAGATAAATGCCCGCGTACAAAGTTTGCGTATCAAAATAAGCAATCGTTTGCCCTTTGTTGATTTTCGTTGCATTTACCACTCTCCCTGTCATATCCAACAGTTCAATTTCCATATCCTCTTTTACAATGCCTCCCATTTGAATCGCAATCAGGTCAGCCGTTGGGCTAGGAAATACGTTGATAGTAAGTGAATTAAGCGCATTTTCATCAATCGAAGTGCTTGCAGTATAAACGGTTGTAGGCTCACCAATTGAAGTAACTTTTCTATTGGCATAAGTACCATAAAAAGTAGGACCGACTACATAAGGGTATGCAGAATTGTGGTTTGCATCTACCGTACAAAAATAAGCATACGTACCATTCGGATATTCAGGCGTTACACAAAAACGCCCGTTGTGAATGTCCAAATAATCCGCTTGTCCAGAATGTGGCACAAATTCATAATCTTCTCTAAAATAGCCCAAGAAATAAGTCGTGTTAATTGCGGGACCATCTGCTACGTCTGTACCATCTGCATGATGCGTTCTTGCGGTAATATTACGCAACTGAAAACCACTTTTCATTCTCACAATACCACCCGTTCCGTCTGCATTCGCATAAGCATAAGCTCCATAAATCGGAAAACCATCATAAGCAAAGCCAATCAAAGGCGAATGTTGGTTAGGATTAATGGTGTACAAGCCATCTGCATCGTACAAATTACATACAGTTGAAATCACATTCAAATCCAAATCGAAAGCACTTGGGTTTTGATGATGATGATAATTGCCCATTGCAGGATGCCCTTTTGAGCAGTCAAAACCCGGTTTTTCGGCGGGAATAGCATCACGCATCCAAGGCATATTTGCATTAGGTCCACCTGGACAAGGCGGATTTCCAGGACCTCCACAAAGCGCGTTTGTAGAAGTATTCCATGCCACGCCATCACGATAATCAAACAAAGCCACTCCATTAATAAATACGCCGATGTTTCCACCTGTAGTTGCGGTAGGCGTTCCCGTATTCTGCACAGGATTCAAAGGGAATTTAAAAATTGCGCTTTGGCTTTGCGCTTGCGAAGGATTCCCGTCTTGAAAAGGGCCCGTAGGATAAGCAGGAACGCCATTCGTGGAAACATAAACAAAGTTCGTAGCATACTGAACAGTTTGGCAGTTTACAACAATTCCATTACTTTGTGCCGTAGAATTTCCCGCCACATAATAAGAACCTGTTTGTGTTGTGTTCTGAAGCCAAGTAGTAATTGCAGGACTCAACTGCGCCTGCATACTTGCCGCTAACAAAAGTAGCGCAGAAGTTGAAAATAATCTGGTCATAAATGTATATAAAAATAAGCAGATGAATAGTTGAGAATGGATAGTTGATAGTTGAAAATTTCTATAAATTACTTATTATCAAGTACTTATAGCTACAAAATAGAGTAAACAAATTTTCATAAAATGTAAAATGCGATACGCTCACCTTTGGAGGACTTTAATTTATGGTGATTTGTATGGAAAGATTATCTTCTAGGTGGTTTGTGTGGAGCAAAAATTTTGGCAAGGTCGTTAGCTAATGCTTGAAAAGCCTGTTGTTGCTCAGGTTTGCAGAGTTGTTTTACCTCTGTAAAATGCTGAAAATGAATCAACTCTATTTCTTTTTGCAAATCCCCCATCGCTTGTGTACTTGCCGCAATTTGTGCAGCATCTTGGGTGATTAATTGACGATACAAATCATTTTTTAATTGCATCATTTGGCTATCTTTTGCGCGAATTTGGTTACGATGATTTTCTATAAGCAAGTCGTATTTTGCCGCTTGCTCCTTGTCAAAATGTAGCCTTTCTATTACAATTTCCATTCTAGGACGAGGGTGTGCCTTTTTCCCAAAAAACAAAAAAAACGCCATCAACACATTGCTTAAAAGCAAGGCAATAATTAAAAAAAGATAAAATTTTTGCTTATTCATCGTATAAATGATTGTCTTGCACACTCACAAGTTGTTGCAAATGAACAGATGTTTGAGGCGTATTTTGTCGTACTAGAAAATAAGTTTCGGCAGAAAGCAACAATAATAACATAGCGGCAGCAGCCCGCACCCAAACGATTGAAATAACCGCTTGTTGACGCGCCCGAATTTTTTGTAGCACGCGCGCATAATTTGCATCGTCCACCTCCACTTGCTGAATTTGCTGTAATTGCTTAAAAATATCTTCCATAAAACATGAATATTAAACAAGTTTTGTCTTAGACGCATTTTATTTTTCTATTCCTTCGCTAGATGACAATAATTTTTCTAAATTTTTTTTTGCCCGTTGAAACAGTGACTCCACCGCCTTTATACTAAGATCCATAATTTCAGCTACTTCTGCTTGGCTTTGCTGCTCGATTTTCAGTAAAATGAGTGCCGTTTTTTGATTTTCAGGTAATTGATGAATGCAGGCAAAAATGTTAGCAAGAGATTCCTTCTGTTCCATTTCTACGCCAGGATGATCAAAATGAGGGATTTCTATGGGCTTTTCTTCCTGTTGTAAAGAAAAAGCAGAAAAAAAAGACCAACGTTTTTGTGCTTTTTTTGCCTTCAAAAAATCCAAAGATTGATGAATAGTAATGCGATATATCCACGTTTTCACATTTGCTTCTGCCCGAAAAGTATGCAATTTTTCATGTACCTTTACAAATACATCTTGCAGCACTTCCTCGGCATCTTCCCGATTATGAACATATTGCAAGGCAAGATTAAACACCATGCGTTTGTATTTTTTGTATAAATCTTGTAAATCCATGTAAAAAACCAAAGAGGAAAAAAGCTTTATAGACATCGGTACGGAGCAAAAGGGGAAAGCGTGGGGAAGCGTGGCGTTTATTTTTCTTATTTATGAAATAGTGTTACCTTTGTGCAAGTCTAAACTACTTTGCATAAGGCTAAATCTTATTGTATCTTTTGAGAAATCATCCATTAAACGAAAAGTGAAAAAACAACTAGCTCTCTTTATTTTACAAAATAAAACACTTCTGCTCACCGTATGCTTTTTCCTAAGCATTTGGCAGCCTTTATTTGCTCAATATCAAAACTTAATTCATTATGACCAAAAAGATGGTTTGTTGGGAAAACAATGTTATACCGTTACGCAAGATAGTAGAGGGTTTATATGGTTGGGTACCAAAAATGGGGTACTGAAATTTGATGGCTATTATTTTGAACCTATCACAGAAGGGGAAGTTTTAGAGAGCAAAGATGTTTTTACTTTGGGCGAAGACAAGTATGGCAGAATGTGGTTGGGGGCAAAAGGTCCCAAATTGTATTATGTGGACGTTTATACCAATAAGATTCACCAATTTACGCCCACAAATTGCCCTATATGGGATTCACTTAGCTTTGAGATGATTCATATTAGCCCAAAGGGGGAGTTGTGGGTGAATGCCAAAAAGGGTAAACAACTTATGGGTTTCCACCTAAAACATAACGAAATACAACAAACCTTGTATGAACTTCATATAGACGCTACGGTAGCATGGCAGGAAAAAGAAATTCTTTTTACACGCAGACTTAAACGTTGTTTAGATGCAAAAACCTTAAAAAACAGCACAGACCTGCCAAGTGAGCGACCCGAAAATGGTCTTATTATTAGTAGAGATATGACTAACCCTCAAGCATTTGTTGGAGGAGCTGAAGGAGACTATTTTTACTTTAATGGGGAAGAATTTATTTGTTATCAAACAAATGGGACTTTTTGCGGAATTACACGCCAACATCTTTATTTTTTTGATGCCCAAACTTATGAGTTGCTTATTTATGATAAAAAGGGAAATCCCGTCAAAAAACATAAACCGCTATTTCAGAAAAAAAAGGTAAATGTGGCATGGGTAACAGAGGACAAAGATGGCAATTTATGGATTACTACGGAAAATAGTGGCTTGTATATGCTGCCTGTACGTGCGCAACACACTATTAGTTTTAATAATAATGATGAGTGGAGTAACTTATCTGACATTGTAATTGATGAAACAGGAACAGCTTATCTTGCCAGCCTAGATAGTAATTTTTATTACCTAGAACATCAAAAAATTAAAACGATCCCCAAACCTAAAAAATTTTCGCAAGACGATTACGAAAGGAAAATTTGCTGGGACAAAAAACATAATAGGCTGTTTTGGGGAGGGCAAGCACGACAAGTCATCGGAGAAAAAAATAAAAAACTAGCCATCGCATTAAAAGTAGAACAAATGGTGGGTTGCTTAAAAAACCTAAGTGTTACCGATGAAGGATATTTATTAATAGCAACTTGTGGGCATATTATTCGAGTACGAATAGAAAAAGAGGCAATTTATCAAGATACCCTATTTAGAGAACGTTCTTATGCCGCCGTACAAGACAAAGAGAAAAATTTATGGATAGGACAAACAAACGGATTATCTAAACTTGCAGCAAATAAGCAAAAACAGTTTTTGGGCGATAAATTCCCTATTTGTAAGAACTATGTGAGAGAATTGTTGATAGACAAAGCGGGGTATCTTTGGGTTGGGACAGACAATACAGGTTTATATGTCTATGATATAGCTAGAAATCAAGTACTTGTCATTGAGCAGACAGGAGAAACCATGATAAATGATTTGTTTGAAGATGAAAAGGGTTGTATTTATGCCGCAACAAATCAAGGAATTTATAAAGTTCGGCTGAAAAACACTCCTCAACTCGCTTATGACTGGGAATATTTGGGCATTGGAGAGGGCTTATCTTTTAAAAATGTAAGCGGAATCAGTGTATATCGTGATACTATTTTTGCCACAAATGACGAGGTGCTTACCCTTATTCCTCAAGAAACGATTGATGGGAAAGGAGATATGCCCAAGTTATGGATAACTAACTTCTTGATTTCTAGCCGTAAGGGGATTGTTGACTCCGTTTTTCGCCCTCATTATGAATTAGCCTATCACCAAAATCGACTCAAAATCTCGTTTACGGCACTTTCCTACCAAAGTTGCCAAAAAATTGTGTATAAATATAGATTGACGGAGAAAAGTAGCGGGAATAAGGCAAATTTTCAAACTGTGTCTTTACGTAGAGATGCACCTTCCCTAGATTTTCCCGCTTTAAATCCGGGTAGTTATCTCTTGGAAATTTATGCAGAAGATGCTTGGGGGCGAAAAACAGAAACGATACGTTTCTCCTTAAACATTAAGCCACCTTGGTGGACAAGTGCTTGGTTTTATGCCTTGATTTTACTTATTTTGCTCGCTGCTGTATATGCCTTTTTTGCTTGGGAAACTTATCAAGCCAAAAAAGAGATGCAACTGCAATTATCTATGGAAAAGAGAGCCGCAAAATGGAAACTAGACACTTTGCAATTACAACTCAACCCGCATTTTATTTTCAACGCATTAGGTTCGGTGCAAAGTTATATTTTAAGACAAAACCACATTGCCGCCGAAAAATATTTGGTTAAATTTTCGAACCTAATTAGAACGGTATTAGATTCCTCTCGAAAATCCACGATAACCCTCGAAAAAGAGTTAAAATTGCTACAAGATTATATAGACATGGAGCAAATGCGTTTTCCTGAGCATTTTGATGTGCAGTGGGAAATTCAAGAGATAGACCCCGAAACAGAAATCCCTTCGATGATGTTGCAACCTTTTATCGAAAATGCAATAGAATGGGGCATCATTCCGAATGAGAGAAAGGGAAATTTATGGATTAGAATGATTAAAGAGGAAAAATATATTCAGGTGGAAATAGAAGATGACGGCGTAGGGCGCAGAAGAGCAGAGGCATCGAAGGTGAAGTTTGGCAAAAAAGGGACAGGAAACGCGATGAATATTTTGAAGGAAAGAGAACTATTAATGGAAAAACTAGAAGGCGTGATGATGAAGTATGAAATCATAGATAAAGCAAATGATGAAGGAACGATTGTAAAAGTAACTTTGCCTATTATGTCCTAAATAATTTAGAATGGGAAATTGATAATAAAAATGATTTTAATTTACGGTAGTGGCAAAAATGTAAGGTTGTATGGGCTGCTTCAGCTGCCCACCATTGGCAAAAACTTCGTTTTTGCGCTGATACGGCAGCTAAAGCAGCCGCTACAGGTTTTACTCAGCATTACATTGGTAGGACTACCTAATTTACTTATTATCAATGATATATAAAAATGAAATACCGTAAGTAATTTGGGTTAATGTATAGATTAATAACTGTTCATAAGAACTAATGACATTTTTTTATTATGCGAATTTCGGCACTTATTATTGATGATGAAGAAAATATGCGCATTGCGCTATTAGAAAAGCTAAGGAGCAACCACCCCGATATTATGGTAGTCGGGACTGCGGGCGACATTAATACCGCAGAAAAATTGATTCATTCCTTACAACCACAACTATTATTTTTAGACATTGTATTGGCTGCGCATCAAGGTTTTGAGCTCATTGATAGGTTTCCAAATCCTTTTTTTCAAGTAATTTTTGTAACAGCCTACAGTAACAGCGAGTTTGCAATTAACGCATTGAAAAGAAGCGCGATTGACTACGTAATGAAACCGATTGATGACAAAGAATTGGCTACAGCAATTGAGCGAGCAAATGAGCGAATTTCACAAAAAAACCCAACAGAACATTTGGTAGTGCTACAAAACAACCGAAAGGAGGAAAATTTGAAGAAACAAAAAATTCACCTTTCTTCTTTTAATGGTACGTATTTGGTTGCATTAGAAGACATTGAGTACATTCAAACCACACACACTTCAGGAATGTTATGTGTTCACGTTTATCAGCACCCTAAATCGCCAGTGATAATTACGGGAAATTTGGGAAATTTTGAGCAAATGTTATCGGATTGTGCCTTTTTTTGTAGGATTCATAATTCGCATATCGTCAATGTAAATTACATTGAGAGATATGACCTGAAAAACAGAATGGAGGTAACGATGAAAGATGGCACAAATTTGGAAGTTGCACGCCGCCGCAAAACAGATTTAGAAGCAGCATTTGAGAGTTTGTAAGGGAAAAACTAAAAAAAGTTCGGAACTTTTCGAAAAGGTCCGAACTTTTTAGCATAAACGCCCTAAAATTATTTCAAAATCACCGTGCTAGAAAATACTTCCGAGCCACCTTCGCCGACAACTTTATGATTTGCTTGCATTTTTACACTTTTGCCACTAATTGCAAGTTCTTTTTCTTTCTCATTTTGGCTGCTTGGCAATTTTGTATAAACAGCATTTACCTCGCTCCCGAAATCCAAGTTTACTTTATAACGAATCCCTTCATTCATTTTTTCGGCATATTCCCCCATTTCATCGGAGTCATCTCCCGTCAAACTTGCCATATCTACCCCAAATCCTTTGCCATAATTGCATTTGAAAGTATTGCCATTTTGCTCAAAATAAGTGTAGGGTGTGCCCTCTCCTTTGGCAATAATTTGGTGCATTGCATCATTTAATGCCTTGATATTCTTGAACTTAAAGCTCAGTTTAAACAAACCTTTTTTCGGATCTTCCTCAAATTTCACCTTCGAAACGCCCGCTACTTTTTTCAGTAATTCCGCTTTTGCTTGGGTAGAAAAATCTTTCCCCAAAGGGTTTCCGCCTCCATTCTCTTGCCCTGTTCCGTTTGCCATCAATTCGCCAAAATTTGACATTAACTCTGTCGCATCTATGACATATTCCATCGTACCAGAACCATTTTTCTTGAAAGTAATGTTCTCCGAAATCGTTAAACAGCCACTAAAAGTAAGGGCAGCGAACAGGAGAAAAAAGAAACTTAACTTCTTCATAAATAATGAGCTATAATGTTATTTAGTATTTATAATTCAAAAAGCTGAATTTTGTTACAAATTAACGCATTTTCAATGATAATAATAAGGATAAATTTCTCTTTTTCTCCCTAAAAAGCAACATCTTTCTTTGGTAGTGGCATAAATGTAATGCTGTACGGGCTGCTTTAGCTGCCCGATAACTTGCAAAAACTTCGTTTTTGCGCTTTTGCGGCAGCTAAAGCAGCCGCTACAGGTTTTAGTTAGCATTACA
>JBJXHA010000502.1:0-3535 GCA_046160275.1 Bacteroidia bacterium
GTCGACAAACGGATTTGTCGGCGATGTTGATGAGTTTGGAGGTGGGCGAAACCGTTGTGGTAAGTAAAACGGAGTGGATAGGGAAAAGTAGCCCCTATCATATTGCGAAGTATGTAGCGCAAAAAAAGGGGTGGAAATTTAAGAATGGGAGGTTGCCGAATCAAGAAGGCTGGGCAATGCAAAGAATAGGATAGGATATTCGGGCAGACATATCGTAAGCAGAAATCGTGTTTCGTCTCAAACACCTCCGTCAACTTATTTTCAAGAAAATAGCATTTACTATTGATAAATCTGTAATTTTGCATTTATATCAAACCATGTGGAGTATGAGAAAAAAAACACTATTTACTTTATGTTCGTTATGCTTGGGCTTGTTTTATGCTGCTTTGGCGCAGGATACGACAAAAGTGCAGGGGACTATTATTTATGAGTTACGTAATTATCCGCCTCCTGCTTTTAGCCGTTTTTCGGATAAGGTTAGCCCAAAAGTTACAGATTCACTTATAAGTCCTGTCAATGTGCATTTTAATGGGAATTGGGTACGCTATGAAGATTCCTTAGTGGCTGTAAATCAAGCGATTCCAAATCCCAATTCTCCTTATTATTCAGGAATGAATGGCTGGCTCACTTCTAACAAAATGCTGTATGTGATGCACCAATTTCAGGGGAAACAATATTATACAGAAGAAGTATTGGCGGCTCCTACTTGGCGTTTTGCTTTGACTATCAAGCAAAATCTTGAATATGAGAACGTTTTTACCAAAGCACAAGCCACGCTCATCAAAATGAATGAGCCCAAATCTTTGACCTTGACTGATGAATACCGCGACATTATGGGCTACAAATGCCGAAAAGCTATCTATGATACGCGTATTTCATCAATGGACGGTTCGGGAGATAAGGGAATAATTGCGTTTTGGTTTACGAATGAAATCAAGGCAAATGTGTCGCCTATCCCTTGTAATTTGGTAGAGGGAGTGATTTTAGAGTTGGTGGCACATCGTGTATTGTATAAGGCAAAACGCATTGTGTTTGCCGAGCCGCCTAAAAAATTATTGGCAATTCCGCAAGATGGGTATAAAATTTCGATTGCGGAAGAGGAACAAAGAATCGTGTGGGGAGTGAAAGAAAACGACCAAGCAATAAAGGCGGGCAAAGGTAAAATGAAGAAAAAATGAAACATCAATTAGCGCTCACTTTTTTGGCAGAACCTACGGACGTGAATTTTGGTGGCAAAGTTCATGGAGGAATGGTGATGAAATGGATAGACCAAGCGGGATATGCCTGTGCAGTAGGCTGGAGTAAGGCGTACTGTGTAACAGTATATGTGGGCGGTATTCGTTTCTTGAAGCCTATTTTTATTGGGGATTTGGTAGAAGTTCGCTGTAAAATCATTTATACAGGAACTTCGAGTATGCACATTGCAATAGACGTATTTTCGCGTAGTCCCAAGTCGGAGGAATGGACAAGAAACACACATTGCATTGTGGTCTTTGTGGCGGTTGATGAAAATGGTAAACCCACTAGCGTTCCCAATTGGCAACCGCAAACAGAAAACGAAAAGCAAATGGAACATTATGCCCAACGTTTAATGGAACTAAGAAAGGGAATTGAAACGGAAATGGAAGCATTTTGGGGAATAGAGGACTAGAACTGTAAGATTATGTTTAAAAATTAAAGCATTGATAATCACTGTTTTAATTTTTCTTGACTGTCATTCTGCTAAGAATCTTATCACCTTCTGCTTGAACACTATACTTTGAAACACACCTTTGATGCAATGCTTGATAAGAATCTTACAGATTGACAGCCGAGTGGGTTGATTATCAACCTATAAAACAAAATTTAAACATACGCTAAGTAAGGTAGCATTAATATTTCGGCACTTCGGCAAGCTCAGTGGAGTCCAGCTCAACACAAGTAATGGAAACTGATTTCAACTTGCTTATATTATGCTTAAAAGCTAATATCTTAATAATCAATCTATTACCACTATATCTTTCCTAAATCAGTTTCAAAATTTAATTCAGCAGAACGGCAAAAAAATTGGTTTCTAG
Organism: Bacteroidia bacterium; assembly: GCA_046160275.1. Classification (GTDB taxonomy): domain Bacteria; phylum Bacteroidota; class Bacteroidia; order J057; family J057; genus JBJXHA01. Next base: position 2,058 of record JBJXHA010000502.1, read on the forward strand.
TTAGGAACGGTAATACTGTCAATTCAGCAGAATCTACACAACTGCGGTTTTAAGGTATTAGTTGTGTAGATTCTGCTGAATTGGAAAATAAGCGTCTGATAATCAAGTAACTAAATTATAAACATACTCTTGCACCAACATGGCTGCCATTTCTAATTTTTAGATAAAAAAGTAAATCTGCCAGTCTTTTGCATTGTGTTCAGGTAGGGGCTGGGCATTGCCCATCCCCAGCCTGAACACAATGCAAACATATTCTTACACCTTCACTTCTTTCACACTTCCATCTTTTCCTAAATGAAATTCGCCTTCCCATTTGCCAATGACTACGGTAGCTAGGCAGTTTCCAATGACATTTACAGAAGTACGCGCCATGTCCATGATTGCATCAATGCCAAAAATCGCGGCAATTGGCCATTCAGGTAAGCCAAAAGTTGCGGCAGTTCCTGTCAAAATAACGAGCGAGGCACGCGGTACGGCAGCTACTCCTTTACTTGTTAACATCAGCGTCAAAACCATTTGAATTTGTTGCCCGATACTCATTTCGATGCCTGCCGCTTGCGCCACAAATACGCCAGCCAAAGACAAATATAAAGTTGTTCCATCTAAGTTAAAGGTATAACCCGTAGGAATTACAAAAGAAACAACTTTTTCAGAAACCCCAAATTTCATCATGTTCTCTAAGGCTTTGGGCAAAGCAACTTCCGAACTTGCGGCAGCAAAGGCAAGAGAAGCAGGTTCAATGACGGCATCTATAAATTTGCGAATCGGAATTTTGAGGAAGAACATAATGGGAAAAAGCACGCCAAAAATAAAGACAAACAACGCAGCATATAAAGTAATGACGAGCAGCCCTAAATTTTTAAAGACATCTATGCCCAAATTGGCAACCGTAGCGGCAACTGCGCCCCCTACGCCAAAAGGTGCAATGTACATGACTACGCCTGTAAATTTAAACATCACTTCTGAAAGTGCGTGCGCAAAACGCAAAATTGGGGCGCGGTCATCTTTTTTCACCTTAGACAAACCAATGGCAAAAAAGATACAGAACACCACAATTTGCAAGACTTCATTCTCTGCAATAGATTTGGCGATATTTTCAGGAAAAGTATGCAGCACAATTTCTTTCCAATCTTGTTTGGGGCGGTCAGCTTTGTATTGTTGCCCTTGATATTTTGCTATCGAATCGGCAGGAATTGCCCCTGCATTTTTGGCAACTTCATACGAAAGGTATTGTACTTGCTTTTCTGTCAAGGTTTTTTGCTTAGTAGGAGCTTCTTTTTTCTTAAACTCATCTGCCACTTTAATCCCCTCCCCTGCTTTTGAAAAATTAATCGCCACTAAACCAATAATTAAGGCAAGGGTAGTAACTACTTCAAAATAAAAAAGCGTTTTTAAGCCCATTCGCCCCAATTCTTTGAGATTCGCATGACCCGCAATGCCCGTTATCAATGTGCCAAACAACAAAGGCGCGACCACAC
>JBJXHA010000503.1:0-3174 GCA_046160275.1 Bacteroidia bacterium
ATATTTATAAATCGTTTATTTTATCTTTAACTATTTCAACCATTAATTGTTTGATTTTCTAAGTTAAGCAACTCTAATATAGACTGTAAATTTGTGAATTTAGGCTTAGGTTTTAAATATAAAGGTACATTTGATTTTACAGAAGATGATTTGAATAAGGATTTAACTGCTTTATATGAATCTGCTTTAGCTACAAACCCTGCTTATCCTAGCCCAATTTCTCGCGTAATGACAGCAAAATCTTGCTTAAATTTAAAATATCAGCCTTCTAACGATGAAATGATGAATATGGCTATGATGAAGGATTCCCTTAGAGCAGATTCTATAAATAAAGCAGTAGAAGCATTGGCTAAAAGAGTTGCAGATTCTCTTGCCCATGTTAGTTATTTAATGGATAAAGACGAACATGGTAATAAGAAAAAAAGAAAAGAAGAGGAGGCATTTGACAATAGACCCGACTATGAAAAAAAAGCGGAAGCCTTAAAACCTACGCAAGTGCAATGGTTAGAGGAGGAATATGATTTTAAAACTATTAAGGAAGGGGACATCGTTACGCATACTTTTAAGGTGAAAAACACAGGGAATAAACCCTTGATTATCACGCATGTAAAACCTTCTTGTGGCTGTACGGCAACTAATTGGACAAAGGAGGCAATTCCTAAAGGAAAAGAAGGAAGCATTGAAATTAAATTTGACAGCAAAAACCACCCAGGTACTGTGTCGAAAACGATTAGTGTTTATGGGAATTATGAAGGGATTGTTCATCAATTAAGGTTTAAAGGAGACGTTACACCTGACCCAAATAAAGTGAAAGAAGAGGAGTATAAATCTTCAGAAGAAACGACAAAAGATAAAGCTGTAATTCATTTACAAGACCTACCACTACCTCCTCCAATAGACCCTTCAGAAGAAGGAACATACGAGCCTTCTATACAACCTAATGACGAGCATGGAGATAGAAAAAAAGTAGAGGTGGGAATATCAGATGATGGAGTACCCGATTATCAAAAAAAAGCAGAAGCTTTAGAACCCACCCACGTACAATGGTTAGAGGAAGAATATGATTTTAAAACCATTAAGGAAGGGGACATCGTTACGCATACTTTTAAAGTGAGGAATGTAGGGGTTAATCCTTTGATTATCACACACGTAAAACCTTCTTGTGGTTGTACGGCAACGAACTGGACAAAGGAGGCAATTCCTAGCGGAGGAGAAGGGAGCATCGAAATTAAATTTGATAGCAAAAACCGCCCAGGTACTGTACAGAAAACGATTACAGTTTACGGGAATTATCAGGGAATTACTCATCAATTAAGGTTTAAAGGAGAAGTGAAGCCTGACCCAAAGGGTAAGCGAAAGTGAGGAATTAGCAGGCTTAAGAATAGGTGAAAATAAAGTATCAAAATTATTTTCAACAAATGTTTCAAAACTTTCAATAAATATTGAAAGTTTTGAAACATTTTCTTTTACCCTGCGTATCAAACCCTGTAAACCATTCATTTTTATCAAGCCATGAAAAATAAAATCATCATTTATGACGACAGTTGCCCAATGTGTCAATGGTACACCAAAGAGTTTGTAAAACAGGGAATGTTAGCAGCCGAAAATCGGGTAGGCTTTACCGAAGCAGATGCGGAAATGTTACAACAAATTGATATAGAAAGAAGTAGGCATGAAATTCCCTTGTACGACACCGAAACAAAAACTACTTTATACGGACCCGAAGCCTTGTATTGTTTGCTTGGCGCGAAAATGCCAATGCTCCGCCCGCTTTTTCAAAACAAATATTTTAAAAGCTGCATTTGGCAGCTCTATCAAATCATTACCTACAATCGCCGCATTATCGCGGGTAGTGCTGCGCCCACAACAGGTTTCGATTGCGCCCCAGATTTTAACTTATTTTATCGCTGGCTATATATTCTGTTGGCATTTACAGGAGCTACTTTGATCGCCAAACAAGTGATAAATTATACCTTAACGTATCAAAATAATGCCTTAAATATCAGCCTCATCGGAATTTCTTTCCTCATTCTTTTGGGAATTGTCATGGGATTTTTCTTACCCAAACGCATTAGTTATTGGGGACATTTAGCCACTATCTTATTAGCTGACAACCTATTAGCAGGTCTTATTTTATTGGGAATCAGTTTTATCGGAATTTTACCGCTTGCTATTTGGGCAAGCATTTTATTCGCCTTAGTAAGTTTTACCTTTTTTTTAATGTGGAAAAGAAGAACTGCGCTTCAAGCAATTATTTTCCCCGCTTAAATGTTAAAAAACGGAAATTCAGTGCTTTATCCACTCGCTTAATTCAAGAGAATCTACATTCAAAATGCTAAGTACCAGTTAACAATTAACAGTTATTATTTCGGTAAGCTCAATACAAGCAGTAAACAGGTATAAAGTAGAGTTGCTTATACTTGAAAATGAATAACTTAAGATTTGAATTGATTCTTATAGTTAGATAAGGATAGTTGCGAGGATACGAGCAATTATCGCCTACACATTCTTGTCGTGCATTTTTTTGTTAATCAAAGTCGTACGGATAGCCAATTTCATTCAGGTCGTCTTCAAGTTGTTCCCAGTCTTCAATTTCCTTAACGATTATCAAAACCATTTCTTTTGTCAAAGTTTTTCCGTTATAAATTTCAGTCACGGTTTCCAAAGGAATTTGGGATTCTATAAAACTTTGGTCAAAATATTCTGTCGCCCAATCAAGGTAGGTTTGCGGATTTCCGTCAAAAATACTCAACATTTCCTCAGAATGATCTTCGTAGTTTTCGATTTGTCCAGTTTGCCACTTTTTTTCTTCGGTCGCCCAAACACAAAAGGTTGTTCCAACTGTTTTTACAGGTTCGCCAAAAATAAATTCGTCAAAAATAGAAGGTAAACCTTTTGTTAGTTCCTGTTTGTTTTGTTGTTGATATTCGTGAGCAAATCCATTTATTACACAACCATCTTGTCTAAATAAATTTAGCATTTTGTCGCCCGAACCATTTCGCATTTCGAAAAATTCTTCATTGTCTGCCCATTTATTGTTGTACGAATAATAACGATATTCCCATTCCTGTGAAAAAATTGCATCTAAAACAGAAATTGCTTTACAAATTGTCTGCAATTTTTGCCTGTCAGGTAAATTTAGTTCTTGGGTTGAAATCATCTGTTCGTTTATGT
>JBJXHA010000504.1:0-22773 GCA_046160275.1 Bacteroidia bacterium
AAATTGCGCTCATAATCGCGCGTTTGTCGCTGAAGGTCATCTTTCATTTTCTCCAACATCGTTTTTTGCAAAGCGCGCAAAATCAAACCGCCAAACATTTTCAGCGACCAACGAATAATCAAAATAATTATAACAACCCAAAAAATAAACTTTAAAAACATTTTATCAGTAAACAGTTATCAGTAAACAGTTATCAACTTAATTAATGGATAATTAATAATTGATAATGAAAAATGATTGTATTTTATTCATTATCAGTGCTTTGGGTGAAAACGTTAACATAAGTTAATTTTTACCGCGTACTTAATTATCGCAAACAATTCTGCATTTTTCATTCTCCCTTCTCCACTGTCCCTTCTCCCTTCTCGCCTGCCAACACTTTCTCATACAAGGCTTCATATTTTGGGAGAATATGATGAATGGCATATTGCTCGGCACTTAGACGGGCATTTTGCGAAAATTGTTGCCAAATTTCGGCATTTTTTAGCAAAAATATCGTTTTTTCCGACATTTTTTTTATATCTCCTATTTCACATACGAAGCCATTGTGATTTTCTTTTACCACTTCGGGCAAACCTCCCGCATTTGACGAAACTACGGGCACTGCGCAAGACATCGCTTCCAATGCTGCCAAACCAAAACTCTCTGATTCTGAAGGCATTAAAAAAACATCTGCTATCGAATAAATTTCTTCCACCGCATTCTGATTCCCCAAAAAACGTACATCTTCACAAGTTCCCAGTTCTCTACACAGTTCCTCCGCACCTTGCCTTTCGGGACCATCGCCTACCATCAATAATTTACAAGGAAGCTCTTTTAGGACGTTTGAAAAAATTTTAATCACTTCCTCTGAGCGTTTTACTTTTCGGAAATTAGAAGTATGAATCAAAATTTTCTCTTGATTGGGAGCCAGCATTCTTCGAAAATGATCTTTATTTTGACGAGAAAAACGCTGAATGTCCACAAAATTAGGAATTACTTCTATCTCTTTCTGCATCCGAAAACCTTGATAAGTATCTTTTTTCAAAGATTCAGAAACGGCAGTAATTCCCTCACATTGATTCATGGCGAAACTCACCACAGGCTCATAACTTTTATCTTTTCCAACAACGGTAATGTCTGTTCCATGTAAAGTTACAATCGTTGGAATATTCAAATTGTACGTTTTGAGAATTTGCTTTGCCAAATAAGCCACCGAAGCATGAGGCAAAGCATAGTGAACATGAAACAAATCAATGTTATGATACCGAGCCACATCAACCATCATGCTTGCTAAAGCACTCTCATACGGAGGTGTTTCAAATAAGGGATAATTAGGGATTCGAACTTCATGGAAAAATATATTTTCCATAAAGGAATCTAACCGAATAGGACGACTATACGTAATAAAATGAATTTTATGCCCATTTTGCGCCAGTGCTTTCCCTAATTCTGTTGCCACTACGCCACTACCTCCGTATGTAGGATAACAAACAATTCCTATATTCATGTATTTTTGAGTATCAAAAAAGTACTTTTCCTCTATGCTTTTGTTTATCTATCTTAAAACGTTAATTAGTCAAATTGTTTAGCTTTTTGTTGCATACACATTGTATAAATTTGCGCCTTTTACGTCATCATCTTCTTCAATGACGATTTTTGTGAACCCTTTTGCTTCTAACAACTGTTTTACTTTTTCCACGCGGCTATCCTGATTATATACTTCGGCTACAATTTGCTGTATTTTTCCCCAATGTTCTTCTCTAATTCCTAGCAGAACATCGTACTCTGCGCCTTCACAATCAATTTTTAGTAAATGAATACATTCGATTCTGTGGAGGTCGATGATATGAGATAGTGGAATAATTTGACATTGAACTGTAACCGCATTGGCTTGTAAGATTTTTGCAATGATTTTTGATACAAATAAAGGTAAAAACCTGAGAAACCGAAAGCCTTTAGGGAGTTTTTGTAGTTGGCTATGTGTAGCACGAGCCAAATCCTCGGGATTTTTTTCCCAAATTTCGGGGTGAGCCGTAGAAAGTGCAGGGCTAAAAGGAAAATATTTGAAAGGGAAACTAGCAACTTCCTTCCCAACTCCTAATTGAAAAGTATGAAAACGAGAAGCGTAGGCTTTTGCATTGGCTTCTAGCACTTCATGAATAAAGGGAATTGGCTCAAAAGCAAAAACTTGGGTATGCGTAAAACGCTGCAAGGTGCGCAAACCAAAAACGCCAATATTTGCGCCCACATCAAATACTACATCATGTTCTTTGATGTGAATGCCATGTTGAAAATAGCCAGAAATATGTGAGTCTAAGACTTTTGCCTCTGGTTTATTAAGGCAAAAAACTTTTGTTCCATCAGATAAGGTGGTTGTATTCATTTGAACAACTATTTTTGTTTGGGCGTAATATTCGTCTTAAAAATTTTGTCCCAAAAAGTAAAAGAAGAGGAATAATTCCCGTTCAACTTGCTATGATGATAGTCGTGGTCTTCGGTTGTTCCCATAAAAGGAATATAATGTGCAAAGGCTGACCTTACGCCAGAATGTATGATAACTTCATGAAAATTGCGAAAACCTGAAGCAAGCCAAAAGGTATAGACATTTACTTCTCCCCAAATGAGATAAATAGTAATTAAGCCCAAGGTCATGCCTACTGTGCCTAACATCCATTCGAGGGGGTGAACATACATAAAATCTAAAGGAAAGGGAGGGCAGGCTTTGTGGTGAATTTTGTGAATTTTGGTAAATAAGAATGTACTTTCATGTAAAGCACGATGATAGAAGTACATATAAGTATCATCAATAAACAAGAAAAGGAGAACTTGCAACACAAATTTAGCAAGGCTTGGAACTTCAAAACTGAAAATTCCTTGCAAAAAATATAGACTTACGCCTGAAATCAAATACAAGCATACAATATTAAAAGCGGTTAATGGAAAGTGTTCTTTAAATACATTTGCCTTATAGCGAAACTTTTGGACACGCTTTTCTCCAAAAATAGAAGTATTTAGCACAAGATAAGATGAAATACCTCCTAAAACAAGAGAAGCCGTTAAGATGGTTAAGGTAATGACGATAAGCATAATTTAAAGTTCATTAAATGTTTAAAGATGCCGCAATATTACAAATTTAATGAATTATTTGTATGCCTTTTCCCAATCTTCCCACAAACTATGTTGATTCAAATGATAGGCTTTTTCTGTTCCATGTATCCAATCGTTTCGGTGAATCCATACAATCTTTGTAATGCCTTCCTCTGCCTGAGGAATTAACTTTTCTTGAGAATTTGCTTGCATTTTATACCAATAGGTAATTTTCAACTTCCATTTTTCTTTTTCTAAATAAGTATGAAAAGTAGGCGAAAGCGCATATTGAATCACAGGTTGTTGCAATCCCGTTTCTTCTTGCACTTCGCGCAGGGCAGTTGCTTCCACCAATTCGCCACCTTTATCTATATGCCCCTTTGGAAAAGTCCATCTATTTCGTGCTTGGATAAACAAATATTCGCCTTTCTCGTTTTGTATAAGTCCACCTGCTGCGCCTTTATATTTGAAATAAGAAAAAAACACGCCCAAAAATGTTTGCAAGTCTAATTCAGTTTGGAATGTAATTTGTACAGAAATAGAAGTATTTCTCCACTGTTCAAGGCATTGAAAGTCAAAAACCTTTTGGGCAAAATCGGGGGTATTTTCGCCTTTTACATAGAAAATTTTCCCTTCAAATATAGGAGTAGTCGCTATATTTTGCAAAAAATTCTCCCAACTCGACATCGGAAAATAATAGGAATGACGATGCGGAAGGTGACGAAGCAAAAAAGTAAGATTAATGGCAAAAATATTCATGCGAATTAGATGAAAGAAGTACAAATTAGAAAATTTGTTCAAGCGGGCTGCAAAAATGCTTGTTTTTTCTATAAGGAGCAAAAAATAAACAAAACAAAAACGGGTTTCAACGAAAATATAAGGAATTGGTTACAAAAAATAGAAAAAAAACCGCAAAAATTTTCGTATTTATCAGAAAAGTTGTAATTTCGTTTGCTGATTAAGAGAATCATTGAGAACTTGTCAGTAAAACAATAAGGTTACAAACTTTATTTAAGGAGTCTCCCCTAAATTTCATCTAACCAAATAATCTATTCCTATTTAATCTAATATTTCACAACCAATTGAGAAAATGCGAAAGAAGGAAAATTTGTATCATCGTCAAGGCGATTGTTTGTTCGCAAACTTTTCCTTGTTACTATGTTTTTTTTCGTTTCTTTTCTTAATCTAAATCTATTTATCAGTGGAAGCAGTGAATGAGTTGACCCTTCATCAAGTATTAAAGCAATTTTTTGGTTACGACCGGTTTCGGGGTCGCCAAGAAGACGTAATCAAAAACCTCCTTGCTGGCAATAATACTTTTGTGATTATGCCCACAGGTGCGGGAAAATCATTGTGTTATCAGTTGCCAGCAATTGTGATGAAAGGTACCGCCCTTGTAATTTCTCCTTTGATTGCCTTAATGAAAAATCAGGTGGATCAATTACAAGCTTTAGGCATAGAAGCAGGTTTTTTAAATAGTAGTATGAATCGTAGTGATTACGATGCCGTAAAGCAAAAAGTCCTCAATGGCACTTTGAAATTGCTCTATGTTGCACCAGAATCCCTCGTTAAAGATGAGTTCATTGACTTACTAAAACATTCTATCGTGTCGTTTGTAGCCGTAGATGAGGCGCATTGTATCTCAGAATGGGGGCATGATTTTCGACCTGAATATCGCCGTATTCGTGAGATTTTGAACCATATCAATCAAGTTCCTTTGATTGCGCTTACAGCTACTGCTACGCCAAAAGTGCGTTTAGATATTGTCCAAAATTTGCGTATTGAGGAAGCAATTACCTATCTTACGAGCTTTAATCGCCATAATTTATATTACGAAACTCGGTATAAAACGAGCAATACCATTCCCGAAATTATTACTTACATCAAAAGTTCGGGCTTACGTTCAGGAATTATTTACTGCCTTAGCCGCCGAAAAGTGGAGGAAATTGCAGAATTGTTGAATGTAAATGGCGTAAAAGCAGTTCCTTATCATGCAGGATTAGACGCGCAAACCCGCAACAAACATCAAGATATGTTCTTGAATGAAGATGTGCAGGTGGTTGTGGCTACGATTGCTTTTGGTATGGGGATTGATAAACCTGATGTTCGTTTTGTGATTCACTATGATGTGCCTAAAAGTATTGAGGGCTATTACCAAGAAACGGGACGCGCAGGGCGCGATGGACTTGACGGTAATTGCATCTTGTTCTACGATTATAATGACATCGTGAAGCTCGAAAAATTCATGAAAGACAAATCCGTGAGCGAGCGCGAAGCAGGAAAACTGCTGCTCTTCGAAATGGCTGTTTTTTGTGAATCGGGAACCTGCCGCCGTAAAACGATGCTGCATTATTTTGGGGAAATGTACGGCGCAGAGGTGGATAAATGCGTAGGAATGTGCGACAACTGCCGTCATCCTAAAGAAACTTACGATGCGACTGATGTGGTGAAAATTGGCTTAGATGCTGTGAAGCAAACCAACGAAAGAACAGGCGTAGCGCATCTTATTAATGTAGTAAGAGGGAACGCAAATCAATCGGTAACATTGTATGAACACGATAAATTACCCGTTTTTGCCAAAGGACAAGACAAAGATGAGAAAGAATGGAAGGCAATTTATGGGCAAATGATTGTGAATGATTTTCTGTACAAAGACATTGATGAGTACGGAGTAATTAAGTTGAGTGAAAAAGGGAAACGTTTCTTGACGCAACCTTATGAGGTGAAATTGTTTGTCTATCGTGACATGGAGGCATTGCACAAAACAGCAGATGGCGTAGAAGACTTTGATGTGCATGATGTTGTGTTGTTCGATAAATTAAAAGCCTTAGTGAAAAAGGTGGCAACCGAAAAGCGTGTACCGCCTTATGTGGTGTTCCAAGAGCCTTCTTTGATTGATATGGCTACGAAATACCCCATTTCTATGGAGGAATTTCAGAATATTACAGGGGTAGGGCAGGGGAAAGCGCAGAAATTTGGTGCACCTTTTATCAAAATGATTAAGGAATATGTGGCAGAGAATGAAATTGAACGCTCGGCGGAGGTGATTGTGCGCTCTACGGCAAAACGATCCATGCAAAAATTATTCATCATTCAACACATTGACCGCAAAACACCACTTGATGATATTGCCGACATGAAGTCTATGCCTTTTGATGAATTGTTGGAGAACATCGAGCAGATTGTATATTCTGGCACAAAAATCAATATTGACTATTTTATTGATGATATCATAGACGAGGAGTTAGCTGAAGAAATCTATGATTATTTCATGGGGGCAACCTCCGATGACCTCAAAGCTGCTGAAAAAGCTATGAGTGGCGATGCAACCCTAGACGAAATTCGCTTGATTCGGATTAAGTTTATGTCAGAATTAGGAAACTAATATTTTTTCATAGAAAAACGAGTTACATAATTAAATTTATGTAGCTCGTTTTTTATTTTTTGTCACAAATATCGCACAAGTTTGTCTTTACATTAAATTCGATTTTTTCATATCATGGAAACATATTCTCATCTCTATCAACAACTTAGACCTAAATTATTTGCTTTGGCTTATCGTATGACGGGGAATGTGGCGGAGAGCAAAGATATTTTGCAAGAGGTTTGGGCAAATTTTTTGGAAAATGCAGCACAAGTAACGACTCCTGAAAATTACTTGTGTCGCGCGGTTTGTAATCGAACAATGTCTTTTTTGAAAAAGCAACAAGTTATTCGAGAACATTATAAAGGAATTTATTTGCCTGAACCTATTTTCTCCGAAACTTTGGGTTTTGAAGTGGAAGGCGATATTTCGATGGGTTTTTGGTTATTGTTAGAAAAGTTGAATTCATTAGAGCGCGCAATTTTCTTACTAAGGGAAAGCTTTGATTTTGAGTATCAAGAACTTGCAGAAATTTTTGAAATTCAAGCTGCTACTTGTCGCCAACATTTTCATCGCGCAAAAGAAAAATTAGCCTCAGCGAAGAAACGTTTTTCTCCCACAAGCGAGGAACGAAAATATTGGCTAAGTTTATTTGAACAGGCAAGCCAAGGCGAAATAGAAAATTTTATTCATGCCTTAAAGGAAGATGTTGCGATTTATTCAGATGGTGGAGGAAAGGTTTCGGCAGCATTAAACCCTATTTTTGGCAAAGAAAATTGTGGAAAAATGTTGCGTGGTTTTGCGCAAAAAAAGGGGGCGGACTTCGAGTTTCGACTCGCAGAAATCAATCATTGTCCAGCTTATCTTTTTTATGATAAAAATAGCAAGAAATTAGATTCTGTTTTTGTCATTGAACTTGATAATCAAGGAATTACTTCGATTTATATTGTCAGAAATCCCGATAAATTAGGTTTATAACTTCATAAAAAGAGATTAATATGAAAAAGTTGCATTATTTTTCTGCCATGGTGATAACGGTTTTTACCTTATTTCACCTTTCGAATCATCTAACAGCATTGCACAGCATTGCCACGCATATCGAGGTAAATCGCTTATTTAGACTGGTTTACAGAAACCCATTGATTGAAACGACACTCATGCTTTGTGTCGCTTTTCAAATCGTTTCTGGTTTACTTCTTTGGCGAAAAGGCAAGGAAAAAACAATGAATTTCTTCGAAAAACTTCAGCGTTGGAGCGGTTTGTACCTGTCTTTGTTTTTGCTTGGGCATCCTATCGCGGTTTGGGCTGGGCGTTTGTGGTTGCATTTAGATACCAACTTTTATTTTGGGGCGATGGTGCTAAATGTATTTCCCTACCTCATTTTATTTTTTATATATTACAGCTTAGCTATATTTTTCTTTTTCAGTCATTTGGCGGCAGTGCATTATCAAAAAATGCAACAGTATGTTTCAGAACCTCGTGCAAAAGCGCAATCTTACAGCATCTTGGCTTTAGCATTAGGCATCACTTTTCTCATTTTTTATGCTTTCACTGGCGGTTTTCAAGGCATAGAAATCCCTACAGAATATAAATATTTGCCTTAAATTTTTCTATTCGGAATGCGAAGAGAGAAACTTGTACCGACTTGAAAATGAGATTCAACCTCAATTCCTCCTCCGAGTTTTTCAAGAGCTTCTTTCACAATGTATAAGCCTAAGCCTGTTCCATTTTGCTGGGTGGTGGCTCTAAAAAACATTTTGAAAATATTAGGAAGATGCACGTCAGGAATTCCGATGCCATTATCGCTGATATGAAGTACCGCTTCTTTGGGGGAAATGCGTGCTTCTATGCGTAAAAAAGGCTTTGTTTTGGATAAATCGGCATATTTAATAGAATTAGAAATCAAATTATTCAAGATAATATTGAGCTTTGTTTCATCTGTATAAAAATCGCTATCTCCTTGAATATCAATGCTTCTTTCTATAAGGTCATAATTTTCCAAGAACTGAAACCTTTCGATTGCCTCTGCAATTTTCTGTTCTATAGAAATACAAGAAATAAAGGTTTCTCCAGCAGAAACTTTACGGTAATCAATAATTTCACGAATTACACCATCTAAATAATTGAGTTGTTTACTCATCATGGAGAGATATCTTTTTTGCTCTTGCGCATCTTTTGCTAACTCAATAATTTGAATCAAGCCCATAAGCGAAGTTAGGGGCGCACGTAAATCGTGGGAAGTTCTATACACAAAATTATTCAGTTCTTCGTTGATTTTAAGCAGTTCTTGGTTTTGGTGAATGAGTTGTTCTTCCGCCTCTTTCCTTTGCGTAATGTCCTCAATCAAGCCAATCGCAAGTTTTTCCTTATTATTTTCATCTCTGACAAGGGTAAGCGAAAAATTTGTCCAAATTACTTTCTTATCTTTTCGAATATAACGTTTTTCGATATGAAAAAAATCTTTCCCTTGACTAAACATTTCCTTAGCCCTAATTCTTTCCTCTGCCAAATCATCAGGGTGGGAAAAATCAATGGGGCGTAGGTCGCGTAATTCCTCTAGGGTATAACCCAAAATTTCAATAATTTTCGGGTTTACCTCTAAAATATCACCTTTCATAGAAGTCAAAATAATACCAATTGGGCTGAATTTGAACACATTCTTAAAGCGTTGCTCACTTTCTTTCAAAGCCTGCGTTGCTCGTTTGTGGTCATTAATATATACATGAATCCCAACTGCACGTAGCGGCGTTCCTTGCGGGTCGCGTGCCACAATCATTCCTCTATCATATACCCAATGATATGCTCCATCAGCCCCTTTGAGTCGAATTTCTACCTCAAAGTAAGGGGTTTCTCCTTTCAAATGCCTTTGAACCGCATCATCCATTACGGCACTATCTTCGGGGTGAACTAGCTCAAAAAAAGTAGAAACATTTGGCGTAATTTCTGACAAATTATATCCTAACATTTCTGCCCAACGTTGATTATAAACCACATAACCGCTTTCTATGTTCCAATCCCATATCCCTAACTGCCCGGCATCTAAGGCAAGTTGAAGGCGTTGTTGACTCTCGACGAGTTCTGCTTTGGCAATGTGTTTTTGGGCGGTTTCCACGATTAAATCTAGCCCTTCTTTTCGCTCATTAACTTGTATCAGATGTTGATTTTCTGTGTTTAATCGCTCAATGAGTTTTCGCTGCGCTTGTAATTCTTGCTGTAATTCCAGTTTCTCACAGAGAAGTGTTTGATTTGCATGGCGCAAGGTTTGGTTTTCTTGCTGCAATCGAATCCATTCTGTAAGCTGAATGCTTTCATTTTTGGCAGGTTTCCACTCGATTCGATAAAGGATTTTTCCATGATGTTCAACCCTATTACCTTCTATGTTGAAGGTCTTGGGTTTGAGTGCAATATCTTTTAAAACAATGCCCATCACTATGCCATTTCCTTGACTTTGGCAAAGCATAATCAGTTGTTGAATTTTGCATAGCACTTCTTTGGGAAAGAGCATGCTAACTGATTGCATCTCTTCTTGCTGATTTTCAAGAATTTGATTTTGAAAAGTATCGCTGGTCCATAAAATTTCCATGTCATCATCTATTACCAATAAGCATGGAAGTATGTTTTCAAGGTTAAGTGAAATGTTCTTATGATGCATATTTATTATCAATACCTAGAAATGGAATGAAGGAAAAAAACAGAAGATTCTATCAAAAAAATACCCCAAAATAAAAAATAAAGCTTTAGTAAAAGGTGTTCCCCTATTTTACGATATACAAAATAAATGAAAATTTTCCTGATTTTGCTTAAGATGTTCTATTTGTGTAAGATAATTAAATAAATAGCATAAATTGTTAGGATAAAAAAGAAGCAGACTAAGTGAATAACACTTTTGCCTGCTTCTTTTATTGCTTTAACAATGAGTTAGTTGTATCTATTGTACTACTAATTTAGTAGAGAACTCTCCTTTTTCTGTAACAATACTAAAATGGTAAATTCCGCGAGAAAGGTTACTAAGGTCTAGTTGTGTTTGTAGTTCACCATTGACCTTACCCAATGCTTTGCGTACAACTTCCCTTCCTAACATATCTTTTACCAAAATATTCACTTCTCTTTCTTCCGCCCAATTCATTTCTACTTTAAGCTCATCTTCCACAGGATTAGGATAAACTTTTAAACCAGAAAGTGCTGTTTCTTCAATAGAAGTCGTAAACGGCGCAAAAGTTTGACAATGAATACATTCTGTTAGTGCATTTTGAACACAAACCTTATAAGTGCCCGAAGTTGTAGCCGTATAATTAGGTCCAAATGCGTTGCCATCTTGCACATTATTTTTATACCACAAATAATAATAAGTTACCCCTGTAGGTTGCACATTTGAAACAGTATAGGTAATGCTATTTACGCCTGTTGTTGGAGTTACAGTAAAACTTGGGTTTGGATTTACTGTAACAATTTGAGGCGCAGATTCTGAGGTACACAGGTTGGTATTCGTAACGCTTACCGTATAACTTCCCGTTGCATTCGCTTGATAGGTTAAACTTGTTGCGTTTGCGATGAGGGTATCGTTTTTATACCATTGATAACTATATTGAGTAGGGGAGCCAAAAGCGGCTAAGGTCACCGTTTCTCCTGGACACATACTCGTATCTCCTGCCACTACTTGAATATTGGGGGCAACAGGTAATTTTGCAATCGGAATGGTATCGGAGCAGGTATTTGAAAAAATAGTATGTGTAACGTGGTATTGAATGGAAAGCCCGCCATTCGTAGCTGTAAACCAACCACCACCATTCACCGTGAAATTTACCTCTGCATTGCTTGCCCCGCCCGAAGTGTTCGTTACACAACCATCATCACTCAAAGGCGAATCGTCGTCCCAAAGTTGGAAATTAAAGGAACTACCGAGTGATACATAAAAATTGGTAGGAATTTTAAAAGGAATGGCAGGACCTCCACTCACAGGATTAGTAAGCGGAATAAGATTTGTTGCTCCTTGCCATAAACCCCAATACAAATCGGGCTGCCCACCGCCAATGCCATCAGTACAATTAATTTGTGTAACCTTGATGCTATCTAACAAATAACCTACCGTATCAATATTTACCGTTAAATTTAAGATAGAATCACCCCCAAAATAAAGAGGAGAAGGAGACGCAGGAAATTCAGCATTGGAACTATAATTTGCGCCCATTGTCCATGTATAAGTAAATCCTTGATTGCCATTGCTTTGCAAACTTTGAATAGGCTGTAAACTAGAAATGCTTACAGGCTCACAAAAAGCATTTTGCGAAAAAGTGAAGCAGATTGCAGGTGAAACGCAAGGAAATACGCGCAAATTCTTGGTAAAAGTAGTCACAACGGTAGGTTGTAAGATGTTATCGGTTGTGGCTGTTACGGTAATTGTTCCTGTATATACGTAGGGGCTAACTTGTTGAATAGGAACGCCGCTAATACGCACACAACCTAAAGTATCGGGGTCTGGATTTCCAGGTGAAACATCATAAACACAACCATTTGCAAAATTGTTGCATTGCCAGCTTAATCCAGGAGGCAAACCTGTTACACTGTTGATAGTGAAGGTATTAAAGTTTACTGTAACCCCACTCACTACGGTATCTCTCGGCATCAAGAAAGTAATATCCATAGAATAGAAAGTACAACCATACGCATCTGCCAAGGTGTCAGGATACAAATTAGGTGCAGAAACAATCGCTGTATCTATGATACAAGGCGGAGATTGCGCCCACAGATTAAAGGAAAAACCACCCCAAAAAGCAAGCAGTAGGAGGAAATGTGTAGTAATTTTTTTGTGCATATTAAGATTTAATTAAGTGAGAAATGGTAATTTAGGGTTGATTTTGAAAGCATTGTACTAAAACAGTATCTAACAAAGGCTCCGCGAATTGTAGCATAAAGTCCTCGTCATCATTTGTCATTAAATATTCGCCAACTTTATGATGCGCAACACTAGAACGAATGCGATAAATGCAGTAAGTTGCGAAATCAAGCAAGAATTTTTGGTAGCTTTTTAGTTGATTTGCTTGTTGTTCTAGGTACTTTTGGTTATCCTCAGCCACATTAATTTGCGTGATAGTTTTGTTAAGTTTTTTTATTTCGTCTAATTCAAAACTATTTTCTTTGTCAATAAAGGCAAAAAAAGCGGCAAATTCCTCTTTTACAGGATTTGAACTTTTCTCATGAAGGAAAAAAATTCCCTCTGTTTGTTTTTTAAAATTACGCAATAAATTCAAATAAGGAACAAAGGTATCTGTGTTAAGGCAATGCTTTTTTACAATGGTCTTTAAGCGTTCAATGTCCTCTTTTTTATAGCTTTGAGTGAGGGCGATAATCTCTTTTAATTCGGTTTGAATTGAAAGGTTTTGTATGTCTTTCGCTAATTGATAATCAAACAACAATTCCAATAAATGATATTTTTTTAGAAAACGTTCAAACACAAAAGGTTGTTGAATTGCACGAATAACTGCTTCTGGATGATACTCGGTTTGGCTTAATGATAAGTTAGGAATAGCTTTAATTTCTGTTTTTGAAATAGATTTAGGTTGAAGAATATGCTCATTAAGGTGAAAAAAGCTGCCCCAAAGCGGCGCAGAACCATAATAATTAGCCTTATATTCATTATAAAATTCTTTTTTTAATACCAGATAATCGCAACTTAAACGAGGCTGCATTTTTTGATTGTCATAAATTAATAAGGCTTCTAATTGTTCAGGAAATTGGTTTTCTTGTATGTCTGTTGGAAGCGACAAATATATCCAACCCATTAAGACTTGTTCCTTGTTTTTTATTTCTATCACAAAATTATTCCTGTCATATAGCGTAGAAGCAAAAATAGACATCGAAATATAACCATTGATGCAAGGATTGTCATCAATGGTTTCATAAGTTATTTGATTTTCTGTGCAATAATTTTGGATTATTTGTATTTTTGACATGATTTGTTTAAAAATATTTATATTTCCGATGCAATTCTATCCCAAGATTGAAAAACGTGCAGTTCTGAAGTTTTAAAAAACTCACGAAACATTTCAAAAACAAGCTTTCTTTTGGTTAAACCTATGTTATAACGAGAAGCAGAAAAAGCGTTACTCATTTCTTCGTAATCCCTTAAACCTAATGTATTTACTAAAGAATCAGGAGCTGAGATAAGCGAGTGAAATGCTGTTAAACATTGTTCTAATTTGTTATTATTTATTTCATTTGTACCATTCACAAAAATACCAATTGCACCAAAGATTGCATTTATCACACCTTCAGCATTAAACCAATCCTGAAACTCATCATTTTCTTGCATTAAACGCTTATCTAGTGTAACATATAATCCTAAACATTTTTCAAAAAAATCAAACTTACGTGCCAATTCTTGTTGCGTAAAATCTATTGCTTTTTCTTCTGACATTTGTTGTGCGACTAAATTTAGTTTGCCTTTTACACTGTAATGTCGAGTTAAAAAACAGTAAAAAGAGGTAACCATATAAGAGGCAGGATATTCACCATATTGCATTCTTTCTCCATTCTCTCTCTCTTTATCGTTGAGTAACTTTAAGCCTGTTACGTGTTTTTCCAATTGTTCTTTAATATTCCTAAACAACAAATCTAATTGATGCTCCAAACTTACCGCTTTTCTGCCTGCATTTAAGACAATAAAACGATATATTAATTGATTTACATCTTTTTCTATCCAAATCTCTAAGTGTAAACTATGATTTTCATCAAATTTATGCCCTTGTTTTGTTAATTTCTCAATCATTAAAGTTCGCTGTAAGCCGTCTAAAATTAACATTTTTCCTTCGGATAGAAGATGGTCTATTTGTTGTGAATTATTAGCATTGGATTCAAATAGGAAGGTGTCTGCTTTGGAGGGTTTTGCCGCAAGCACAATTGTCGGGAGAGTTGTCCCTTCTTGAATGTCTTTTATAAGTTGATTATAAGATTTATGCTTTTCCTCGTTTCTTTGGAAGAAGTTATCTCGAAAATCTTCCCCTAACCAATCAAGGTAATTAGAAATAGGTATTTTAGCGTACACAACAGGGGCGTTTGTGCGAATATCTTTTGTAATATCTAATATTTTTAAATTGTATGAGTTCATTTTATGATGGTAATTAATAATGGCAAAATAAGTAAAAAAAATGTGCTAATCCAAACCCTTAATCAAAAAATGACCAGTTGATGCCCAAGTTCAAGGTTCTGCCCAAAGCGGGATAAGTTCCTGTCAAAAAATAGCCAGGTAAAATCAGTTTATCGCCTACATTTGTGAGTTTTGCGAAAACATTGGCACGTTTGATTTGCATAGAAAAAAATAAGTCTATACGTATATAACCCTTTGTAAAATAATCTGTTGGGAAAAATTCTGTACTTACTACATCTAAACTATGAGCGCGAAACCATGAGTGAAAATAGACTTCGCCGCCATATTTCCATCTACCTTTAAAAGCGGGGTTCTTACTTTCATGGAAAAAAGCCGCGTGGGTGTAAATAGAAGGTAAATGATCCGCATATTTTTGCAAATAAGCATCGGCATCAGTTGCCGTAAACCCTTTTTGATAAACCACTTTTGGCGCAAGATACCACCTTCTAAACATTCGCCAATTTGCGCCAATTTCCGCTCCTAGCCAAGTCAAAGTTTGCCCTTGTGGCGCTTGTAGCACCTCCATTTTTGTTCCATAATAAAGCATATTGCTACCCGTGGTTATAAAAGGACGCAAGTAGGCACTATTAGGCAATAAGGTATCTTTTTTAAAGGCAAGACTCCTACTTTGGTAACTAATTTCAGCGTGTAAATGATTGGTTTGCTGGTTTTTAAGTGCGGCATTTGCCTGAAAACTATTCCCCTCGACAGGCACATAATATTTCTGATAAATCGTAGGATTTTGGCTATAAATAAAATATTCTGCCCGTAAACGAAAGGGCTTTTGATTAGGTTGACTTGCGACTTGCACATACTTGCTTGAGCGCAAACTGTCTTTTTTTAGGGATAAATAAGGAATTGGAAGCAACCAATTTGCTTGGTGCTGTGTGTATAATTCTGCGCCAAATAAATTATTGGGGGTTGTGAAAAAACGAAATTGGTAGGCTAAACGCAATTTAGGAATGTCCAAATGTGCATTTGCTTTCTGTTCAAAGGTATTTTGCCCTAATTTGTTTTTAGGGTTACTAAAAGACAAATACTGATAACCTAAGCCGCCATCTACGTTTAAAGTAAAAATGGAAGTTGCAAAACGATAACTTACTCCTCCAAATGCCGAATATTTATGTGTTTCAAAAGACTCGTCTATGCTTGTAGAATCAGGCGTAAGGGTAGGCACAATAGGCACGATGTTCGTAGTCAATAAATTGACATCAAGACTAGGAAGCACAGACTTTTGATACATATTTTCATAAAGCAAGGTATTTCTTATCGTGAGTTGTTGCCGAATTTTGCTGCTATCTTTGGACGAAAACAAGGTATAATACTGGTCAGCTGTCCACGCTTTTGTCATTACTTTCTGGGTAACATCGGTCAAGTTGGTATAAACTCCTGTTTGAAATGCGGAAGAAAAATTGGCTTCAGGCGTAAAATAAACGCCCCCATTTAACCCATTATTTTGGTCATTATAGGTGAAATTCGTAAATAATTGATATTTGTTTTTCCAAGTATGAAAATAAGAACTAAGGTAAATATTTCGTGTATCCGTAGTAGCTTCGCCATAAATGCTTTGCGCTTGCCTACGTTTAATGTATGCCGCAACATTCCAAAAAGGCGTGAGATTGACTGCAGCTGTAACCGCAGAAATCGTAATATCTTTGGTATTTGACCTTTGAGGACCTTGGCAAAAATCAATGTTTACATAAGGTGTTTTGGTATCAAAGTATTTTACATCAGTCAAAGAATTTAACAAATAGGTGCTATAAGTACCTAAAACAGGGTTTTTCCATTGTGTTAAGACAAAATGCCTGTCTGCAAAACCATCAATCGAGTGACGATAAGGCTTACCCACAACGCCCAAACTATTGACAAAACCCTTCAATGTATCTACCTCGTCCCAATACATTTGCTTACGAAAATCCCGCACAATTGCCACATTGGGCGAATCGTGATAATAGGCTCTGTTCGGCAATACCCATTTTGCGTTCGGTTTCACCACCTTTTTGACGGTGTCTCGTTGCGTTGAATCGGGAAGTTGGGCGAACACCTTTACCCCTAACAACAGAAAAATCAGAACAAAAAGGTTTGATTTTGATTGATACACGAAATTGTAAATTTAATAATCGTAGGTTTATTTAAAATGCTGCCAACCCTGCGCCTCAATTTCTACCATATTACCGGGGGCAAGCACAATGTCTAGTTTTTTCTCATCGCCTGTAATATGCCCAATAATGGTAACATTGGGTAAATCTTTTACTTTTTGAAAATCGGCAATATCCACAGTGAACAGCAACTCATAGTCTTCTCCACCATTTAGCGCGAATGTTACCGCAGAAATTTGAAACTCATCTGCCACCGCAACTGTTTGGAAATCAATGGGTAATTTGTCGGCATAAATCGTACAACCGCATTTGCTTTGCCTACAAATATGATGTAATTCGCTTGCCAATCCATCGCTAATGTCCATCATCGAAGTCGGTTGAATATTTCCTTCTTTCAATAATTGAATTAACTTGGGCTGTGTTTCTGGCTTTAATTGCCTGCCTACCACATAATCATAATCCGACAAATCAGGTTGCAAATGAGGGTTATGTAAAAACTCCGCTTTTTCTCTTTCTAAGACTAAAAAACCTGCATACGCCGCACCTAAATCACCCGTTACGCAAATCAAATCATTTGCCTTTGCGCCAGAACGGTACGCCACCTTCTCCGCTTGGCTTGTTCCCATTGCCGTAACCGACAACATCAACCCTTGTTTTGAGCTACTCGTATCGCCGCCTAGCAAATCCACGCCATATTTTTCGCAAGCCAACTGAACTCCCGCATATAATTCTTCCATTGCTTCCACCGTAAAACGATTGCTCATGCCTAAGCTCACTGTGATGCCAATAGGCTGTGCGTTCATGGCGTAAATATCGCTTAAATTTACGACAACAGCCTTATAGCCTAAATGACGAAGCGGCACGTAGGATAAATCAAAATGCACACCCTCCAACAATAAGTCCGTAGAAACGACTGTAACGCCCTTTGCTTCATGTTGTATCACCGCAGCATCATCACCTACGCCTTTAACTACTGCCGCGTTTTTTATGGGGAAATGTTGGGTTAAATGCTCAATCAAACCAAATTCTCCAAAATGAGAAATTGGTGTATAAGCGGGGTTTGCATCGTCAAACATATTTTCTTCCATCTTGTTTTACCGTTAGTTCTCATAGGGTTCGGAACTTTTTATAAAGTTCCGAACCCTATGAAAGTTGTTTTGCAGCGCAAAAGTACGATTTTTCAAGGTAAATTTAGGTAATATGGAAAAAATTATCATTTTTGATGGCGTTTGTAACTTGTGTAATAGCAGTGTTGATTTTGTGATTCGCAGAGATAAGGCAGGTATTTTTAAATTTACGGCAAATCAACATGAAAAAGGGAAGGCGATTTTGGCGGAAAATGCTGTGCCAAGTGATGCGGTAAACACGATATATTTTTACGAAGATGGAAAATTGTATCACCGCTCTACGGCAGCATTGCGAATCGCTCGGCACTTACCTTTTGCTTGGAATTTATTGTATGGGTTTATCATTGTGCCGACTTTTGTTCGAGATGCGGTGTATAACTTTATTGCCAAAAACCGTTATAGGTGGTTTGGCGAAAAAAGCACTTGTCGCTTACCGACTAAGGAAGAACGTGCAAGATTTTTGTAGGCTTAGGTATTGTATAGCCCTAGCAAGGTTCATAAAAAATCTTGCTAGGGCTAATTGGCATTATTCCCTTATTCCATTTCCTTTTTCAACTGCGTTACAAAGCCCTGCAAAGTTGCTTGTCTTGCTTCATCTATCACAGGATAATTGATTTTAAGTTTTTTAAGATGTTCTAGGATAATTTGCGAGATAATTAGGCGCGCATTTTTCTTGTCATCGGCAGGAACAATATACCAAGGACTATCTTCCGTTGCCGTAGCATTAATCGCATCTTCGTAGGCATTCATATAGGCTTTCCAATGCTTACGTTCTTCCAAATCGGCTTCGGCAAATTTCCAGTTTTTGGTTTCATCTTCAATTCTTTCCAAAAAACGTGCAGCTTGCTCTTTTTGCGAAATATGTAAGAATATTTTGACAATGCTCATGCCATTTCGATGCAAATATTTCTCATTTGTCGCGATATCTTCATAACGTTCTTCCCACACTTTGTCGAGGTTTTGCGTAAATTCAGTAGGAACTTTTTGATATTTGGTTAAAATTTCGGGGTGAACTTTTACTACCAATACTTCTTCATAATAAGAGCGATTAAATATACTAATAATGCCCCTTTCAGGTAAAGTAAGCGTAGTACGCCACAAAAAATCGTGGTCGAGTTCGGTTTCAGAGGGCTTTTTAAAAGCTGAAACCTTTACTCCATGCGGATTTACCCCCGAAAATACGGCTTTAATTGCGCTGTCTTTGCCTGCTGCGTCCATTGCTTGAAATACTACCAACAAACCATAGCGATTATGCGCATACATCATGCTTTGTAATGCATCAATTTCGGTACGAAAAGAAGTCATTAAGGCTTCATATTCCGCTTTATCTTCATAAAAATCTCCAATTTTGGTTTTCGCATCTTGAATACGAAATTTACCTTTTCCCGTAAATTGAAACGGTTTTATCGAAATTTCTTTTTTCATTTTTGGTGAAGTAATAAGATTATCAACGAACAATTTCTTGTAATATCTCCCCAATGTTCTCTATTTTTACGACAGGACAGCGTTTTGTGATAATCGTAATTTATTGATTATTAGTGAGAAACAGAATGTGTCATATTTGTTGTATTTGAAGAACTTACAAGGAATAATAGGCAAAAATATAAAGGAATTGGCAGATTCGCAAAGGGTTTACTGTTTATAATTAAATACTGGGACTCATAGATTAACTATATGAGTTTTTAAATTGTTGATAATTAAGGCTTTGGGTTGATTTTGAAATTGGAAAAAATCAAATATTACCTATTGCTAGTCAAACAATTATTTTTTTTGATTCCTTTGTTCTATTAAGTATGGAATATATTTGGCAGGACTATACAAAATTACTAAATTTGCGCCTCGAATGGGAGAAGGGTCAAAATTTAGATTCTCCCTACCATTATTCTTAATTTTTCATTCATCATTCATACATCATGCCATATTTATTTACTTCGGAGTCGGTATCAGAAGGGCATCCTGATAAAGTAGCTGACCAAATCTCTGATGCGATTTTAGATGCAATGCTCGCACAAGACCCACATTCAAGAGTAGCTTGCGAAACGCTTGTTACTACGGGCTTGGTAGTGTTAGCGGGCGAAATTACCACAAATGCGTATGTTGACGTGCAAGAGGTAGCGCGTGAAGCTGTGCGTAAAATTGGTTATACCAAAGATGAGTACATGTTTTCGGCAAATTCTTGTTCTGTCATCTCTTGTCTTCATAGCCAATCTCCTGATATCGCGATGGGCGTAGATGAAGGGGGCGAAAAAGAGCAAGGTGCAGGTGACCAAGGCATGATGTTCGGTTATGCTTGCACAGAAACGGACAATTATATGCCCCTTACCCTAGAACTTTCTCATTTGCTTGTGCGCGAAATGGCAAGGATTCGCAAAGAAGGAAAAGTAATGACTTATCTTCGCCCTGATACCAAATCACAAGTAACGATTGAGTATAGCGATGACCACCAACCAATTCGCATTGATGCAGTTGTCGTTTCAACACAACACGATCCTTCTGCTTCACAAGCGGATATTGCGGCTGATATTCATGCTCATGTAATTCCTGCGGTAAAAGCATTGCTTCCTGAGCGTATTCAGGCTTTGTTTAATGCAGATATTAAATATTATATCAATCCTACAGGTCAGTTCATCATTGGGGGGCCTCATGGTGATTCAGGTTTGACAGGTCGCAAAATTATTGTAGATACTTTTGGCGGTCGTGGTGCACATGGTGGAGGTGCATTTTCAGGTAAAGATCCTTCAAAAGTTGACCGCTCTGCGGCTTATGCGGCGCGTCATCTTGCCAAAAATTTGGTGGCTGCGGGCATTTCTTCTCAAGCTTTAGTTCAAGTTTCTTATGCAATCGGGGTGGCAGAACCTGTTTCTATCAACGTAAATACTTATGGTACGGCAAACGTAGCGTTAAGCGATGGCGAAATTTCGGCAAAAATCATTGAATTATTCAAAAACGATTTCAAACCTAAAGCAATTATCGAGCGTTTGGGCTTGAAAAATCCAATTTATGCTGAAACTGCTGCTTACGGGCACATGGGACGTGAAGTGGAAGAACGCGAAATTACGGTGAATTATGTTTCTGTAAAAGAAGCAAATGGCGTGAAAGAAGAAGTTCGCACAACTCAATCGAAAACGGTGAAATTTTTCTCTTGGGAAGAATTGAATTATACAGACAAATTGAAAGCTGCTTTTGGTGTATAATTTTTCTCAGCTTACAAAACTGTCTAAAGGCTTGTAGGAAAGAAAAAATTATACCTTGTATAAAAACAACCGTAGGCATAAAGCGTTTAGGCTTTTACCTGCGGTTGTCGCTTTTTGATGACTTAGCAATCAACAAGCAGGAAAGATTTGAGATATTTATTTTATCACTTTTATTACGAAAATTCATGAATCCAGAAATTCCACAAAAATCGCCTATTGGCGTAGAGTTAGAAGCAGGCACCTATTGGTGGTGTTCTTGTGGCAAAAGCCAAAAACAACCTTTTTGCGATGGCGCACACAAGGGTAGCGAAATGCGCCCTGTAAAGGTAGAAATCACCGAAAAACGCAAAGTATGGCTTTGTGGCTGCAAACACACTGCAAATGCGCCTTTTTGCGATGGCGCACATAAGGAGTTGTAGTTTTTTTATTTTATAAGGGGCTGTCAAAAAAGTTCGGAACACTTCGAAGAGCATAAGTATGCATAGAAGTAACTAAAAGTAGGTATCTTTGCTTCCAATAGGCGAAATATGAGTAAGTCATTTTTAGGAGATATTCGTTTAGAAGGGGTTTTGGGTTCTTTATTAAGTCGCCAAATCACAAGTCCAAGTGTAGTAATTCGTCAATTGGGAGGTAGTCGTGCAAGGGCTAGGGGAAAGGGTACAATTCCGAGCGAAGGCCCGGAATTGCAACCTTAAATATCGGTATCAAGAGATTCTATGACTTTTGCATTAGCTCATAACAAATGAACTTCTGTGAATACCTATGCTCATCAAAGAGCTCCGAACTTTTTGGACAACTACATAAGTCTTACCTTATTGCGGGATAATTGTCAAAATGAGCGCGCCTTCATTTGGGGTTGGAGCCGTTGTATTTCCGCCTGCATAAAAATTATCAAAAGCGTATTTTCTCGCCCTTACCGTAATCGTATAAGTGCCTGCTGCAAGCGTTAAGGTATTTGTCATAGCCCAAGGATGAATTGTATTTGTAACTCCTGCCGCATCATTTACATCAATTGTTTGGAACATATCAGGCACAGCAACTCCATTTGAAAAAACTTGAACAATACAGCCAGAACCACCTGAACTGGAAGAGGTTGTTTCTAGGGAACCATAAGTAGAAACAATCACAATCGCGTTAGTCGTGAGTGTAAATGTGTTTGTTAAGCCTGTAATTGCCGCAAAAACAGTTGAAGTAATCAAGGTTCTTGTTGCGTTAGCTTTCAGCACCTGTATCACATTGCCAATGGGCTTCCATTGTGGCGCAACGCCAGCTCCCTGAGAAACAAGCACTTCTCCCAAATTTCCCGCACTATTGTTGGGCATAAAAGCATTATCCAAGCGAAAATTTCCTGTTACGTGGAGCTTTTGAGTAGGCGTGGTATTGCCAATCCCCACATTTCCATTACTACTTTCGATGTGTAACCGTGTTAGCGCTAAATTTTGGTCAGAAACCTGAAAATGTCCTAAGTTCGTGGAGCTAACATTCCAACTTTTGCCTGTAAGTGTAGTTGTGTTTTCCAATCTCAGTGCCGTATTCGTTGCCTTTATATGCAGTTTTGCCAAAGGCGATGTTGTTCCTATCCCCACATTTTGCGCAAACAAAGAAAGGTGAAGGAAAGCCATAATAAATCCTGAAAAACGTAATGAAACATACATAAGCCTAATGTGAAATAGATAAGTAAAACATATAAGTAAAAGTCAACCATTCAAAACTATCTATAAATAGCGACTTTTCAAAAAAAATTCAAATATTCTACGAAATTTCCCCCAAAAAACGA
>JBJXHA010000505.1:0-3522 GCA_046160275.1 Bacteroidia bacterium
CCTCAAATTATCGTTCCCAGCAATGGTGTAACAGCAGCGCAAACATATACTTATAGTTTGACAATTAAAAATACATATAACTGTACAACAACCAAGAGTCGAAATGTAATTGTTAGACCAAATCTTAGTAGTTCAACGCTGTCAATTAGTTCTAACCCAACATCCCCTTCGGTTTGTGATGGTAATTCCATTGTACTTACTTCTAGTTTGCAAAATGCAAGTAATTATGGTACGCTTACTTATCAATGGTTTAGGGACAATGCTACGACTGCTATTGCTACGACTGCAAATTATACAGTATCCGCTTCTGCTACAAGTACAGCAAATTATGGACTTCATACTTTTAAAGTCAAGGTAAGCAATGGTTGTAGTGCAACAACAATTCCTGCGAGTACAAAAGAAGTTTCTACGACTGCAGAGATAAAGTTAGCCCCAATTCCAACGATAAGTCCAGTAGGTACAAATAATATCGTTAATGTTTGTGCTTCAAACGGAGTATTGACTGCTAATACAACTGGTGCAAATCTGTATTCTTGGCAATGGAAATTGGGAACAACTTCAACTGTTGCAAATCATTCAAATGCGCCTAATTTGGCAAGCAGCCCTTCAAATGGTTCTTCTTACAGTTATTTGCAAAATAATCTTTTTTATAGTGTAATAGCAACCTACGCAAATGGTTGTACGCGTCAGTCCAGTGCAAAAAAAGTAACCATTAATTTTAATTGTCGTTTAGCTAATGATAGTACAGATTTGAATAATAATAACTTAGATGAAAACGTGGAAGTATTTCCTAACCCTACATCAGGAGAAATTAGTATCCAAATAAAGGACGAAATGACCAAAAGTGCTAAGGTATTACTCATGAACAGCCTAGGGCAAGTAGTACTAGAAAAGTCTTTTGATTTTACAGGGGGAAATCTTTCGCAACAGTTGGATTTGAGTCGTTTTGCTTCGGGTATGTATTATTTGCATTTTGAGGCAGAGAATTTCAAAGTGGTGAAAAAAGTGGTGAAGGAATAAGTGGAGAGTAAGGTTTTCTTATTTTCTTTTCTCTCAGGCGAAGCTACCTCCCTAGCTTCGCCTTTTCTATTTTTGGGTGCTTTGAAAATTTTGGTTAAGTTTTTGATAGGGAAGGCATAGCATCATCAATAGGGGGAAAAGGCTGGGTTTGTTGCAAAAAGTGAGAAAAAAACAATATAAATGTGGCGATGCTTGGCTTTTATCTGCTAACTTTGTACCCCGTTCATCTATTCATTACAATCAATTAATTTCAATGAAAAAACAGCTTGTATTTTGCTTTTTTTGGAGTATGCTTTTCTTGGGATTGTATGCTCAACCGCGCCCCGCACTGACTAAGCAGCCGATTGAGCAAGCCCTCAATCAACATTTGGAATATGTTAATGCGCATATTTATGCTTTGCGCTTTTTTCACAAGTCTGTGAGTGAGTTGAATAAGTCGGTGAATAAGTACCTCGCCGCCGCGCCTGCTGATAAAACAGGGCGTATGAATTATGAAGGGAAAAAGGAGGGTTCGATTATCACGTATCTTTCGCCCGATATTTTGGAAAATGATAGCATTATGCCTTTGTTACCTGACATGGTTTTGTTTAAAATTATGCAAAATCAAAGCCTTGCAGCAGAGGATAAAAGTGCAATGATGGGGAAAACGCAAAAAGTTCAACAAATTGTGGAGGAAATTGACCAGTCTTCTAAGGCGTTGCAACAATATTTTGCGACTGCCAAACACTGGGAAGAACCAGATATGGAAACCGCTTTTCGCTTGATGAATCGCTGCGAAGTATTGTTTTTTGATTTTAGCGAAGCCAAAGAACAGCTTTATGCCGAAGCCAAAAAAATTCACGATGAAAAAGTAGGAAACGAAGCAGTTACGCCTTTTACGCGCTCAGGAAAGAAAATGGTTACTTGTATTTTATATGCAAGAAACATCTTGAACGCAATGCGTAAGCAGGACAGAGCTGCCGTAGCTGCGATGTTGCCCGAATTAAAAACGGCAGTTGCTGACTTAAAAGGCAATGAGAAAAAATACATGGAAGGCGTAGTGCGTGGGCAAGAAGGTTCGGCTACCGACCCTGTAGAGCGTTATAGAAGCGTGATTCGCAAGGCTGAAATTTTTGTGAAAGTAACCGAAGAATTTTTGCATGACCCCGATGTTGATAGCCGTTACGAAGATTACTCTCCAGAATATTACTATTATAATGTCTTGTTATTGAGCAATTATAACAAAGTAGGAGCAGGGGTGATTGATGAATACAATCGTTTTGTTGCCTTGGCTGATGCCCCTATGTTGAAATTAACGGAGGAGGTGAATTGGATGAAATTGGTGATGAAAAAGGACAGAAAACCTGCGCCACCGAAAAAAGAGGAGCCAAAAGAAGACCCTGATAAAGACGTGATTGTAATGCAGGTGGATAGTTTGCCAAAAGTAGCGAAAACGGAACCTAAACCCGTAGAAAAGCCTTTGCCTACACCTAAAGTTACGCCTGCGCCTTTGCCAAAACCTGCTCCAGCAAAACAGGAAGAAGCGGGAGAATTGGCTGATGCTGCGCCCAATAATTTGGTGTTTTTGCTTGACGTATCAGGTTCTATGTTGGGAGCAGGAAAAATGCCTGTCTTAAAAGAGTCGTTTAAAAATTTGCTGACTTTGATGCGTCCTGAAGATAACATTGCGATTGTTACCTATTCGGGAAATGCGCGGGTGGTATTGCCTTCTACGCCTTGTACGCAAAAAGATAAAATTATTGCTGCCATTGAAGACCTCAAATCTTCGGGAAAAAGTGATGTGCAAAAGGGTTTAAAAACCGCTTATCGTACTGCTACAGAGAAGTTTATCAAAGATGGAAATAACCGTATTATCTTGGCAACCGATGGTAGCATTGTGTTCAATGATGAAACTAACACCATGATTCAAGAACAAGCAAGTGCTGATGTGCGTTTGACGGTTTTCTTTTTTGAGGAAAAAGAATTTCAAGGAACAGCGCAAAAACTTCGGGAAGCTGCCGAAATGGGGGGCGGAAATTATGCCTACATCAACAAAGCCAATGCAAATCAAAAGTTAATTGATGAGGCAAAAGCAGTACGGAAAAAATAGGTATCAGTGAACAATTAGCCGTAAACAGTTATTAAAAAGTTCGGAACTCTTCGATGAGTTTCGAACTTTTTAGTTTAGGAATAGGCGAAAAGTAAAATATCAAACTTATATTTTTACCACAAAGTTTCACAAAGTATTTTTCACAAAGAACCACAAAGCCAGAGGTTAAGGTCTTTTTCTTTGTGTTACTTTGTGCTAGAACTTCTTCTACTTTGTGGTTTTTCTCTTAAAGAGATGCTTACTTAGTTTTCACTCGTTCCTTAGCACAAAAACAGTAAAAAATTTCACCCAAATTTCATAAAAGGAAAATTTGCTTGTAATTTTTTAATTTTATTTTGAACATTTTGCAAATAGCTTTTATGGCTTTCTGATTGGGGTTGAAATGGGCGATGCGCAAGGGCGGTATTGATTTT
>JBJXHA010000506.1:0-13555 GCA_046160275.1 Bacteroidia bacterium
GACAGGCTGAAAGATTATGGAACGATGAAGGCTATTGGCGCAACAAATGGCTACCTCGCAAGGCTCATCTTTTTACAAGGTATCATCATCGCAACCACAGGTTTTGGCATTGGCTATTTAATGGTAATGGGCTTCCGAAAAGGACTAAGCACACAAGGCTTGCTTTTCGATTTTTCGAGCCAATTTCTCATTGGGTTCTTTATCCTCATTCTTTTGATTGCTTTAGGAGGAGCTTCTTTTGCGGTAAGAAGAATTGCAAGCCTTGAGCCTGCTGAAGTGTTTCGCTTTTAGTTACTGGATAAGTAATAAGTAATAATTGATAAGGGAAAATGAATTTCTTAGTTATCAATTATTGATGGCAATGGAACACGACAAGCTAATTTCTATCGAAAACTCAAGTGAGAAATATTATTAAGTACCTTTTTTCTTAAATTCTCAATCATACGTATCATGCTACCAATAAAGACTTCCTTTTTTCTGCTATTTGTGGGAAATATACTGCTTTCTGTGGCACAAACTTCCACTTATAGCTTACAAAAGGCACAAGCAACGGCAAAGGCAAACAAAGTGCAGTTGCAGTCGGATAAATTAAGTACCGAAATTGCGCAAGCGCAGGTAAAAGCGCAGGTTTTTCGCCGTTATCCTCAAATTAATACCTCTGCTGATGTAAAAGCGAACCTCATTTTGCCTACAACGGTCATTCCTGCGGGTGTTTTTGGGGCAGATAAACGAACGGTACAGTTTGGGCAGATTTTTAACCAAACGCTTGGGGTGGAGGTGAACCAAATTATTTATGATAAAAAGCTAAGATATGATACAGAGCAGGCAAATTTAAACCTAAAATTGACCGAAATTACGCGAGAAAGCAATGAAGAAGAAATAAGGGCTGCGGTAACAAAAGCCTATTTGAATGTATTGGTAAATGAAGAAAGGGAAAAGCAGTTGGAGGCTTCAAAGGCGCGTTTGTTGAAGGATAAAGAGGAAATTGTGAAAAAAGTGGAGGCGGGTGCTTTGGTTGAATTGGAGAGAAAACGCATCGAAACAAGCATTGCGACCACAGAATTGCAAATTGAACAACAAAAAGACGCGGTTAGGCTTGCCTATCAATTACTCAAATTTAACATGGGTTTGCCCAATGAAACGGAAATTTCGCTTGCCGATAATTGGCAAACGCTCAACGATTGGGTGAACACAACAGATACAAAATATGGGAAATTTAGCCCTGAAATTATGCCACTTCATCGTTTGCAAAGAATACAAATTACGCTGAACGAAAACCAATATAACCGTCAAAAAGCCCTACTTTATCCTACTTTGTCTGCTTATGGATATATTGGGGTTCAAGGATTTAGCAATCACCTAAGATATTTTGGCAATGACCCGATTCCTTGGTTTGGTTTGTCCTATTTGGGATTGAGGTTAAATTGGAATGTGAATACTTTGTGGGAAAATGGCTTATATTTGCCACAGCAAGAACTAAGGATTCGCCAAGCAAGGTCGGTATTGGCAGAGCAAGAAGAAGCCTTAAACTTAGCCGTAACCCAAGCCGAAAATACCACACAAAGGGCGGCAAAAGACATTTTAATTCAAGCAGAAAATATTAAATTTGCACAAGAAAATCTTGCCTATTTGAAAACGCGCTTTGAAGCGGAAGTCGTAACAGCAAGGGAAGTGATTGATGCTGAGGCAGATTTAGTGAATTATCAAGCAAATGAATTGATTGCAAGATACAATTATTTGGTGGCTTTGTTTGATTTGCGCAAAGCGAAAGGCGAACATTAAACGTAGAAATATATGATTACTTGGAATGATTTTGAAAAGGTAGAAATGCGGGTAGGCACAATTCTCGAAGTGAAAGATTTTGCCAAGGCAAGAAATCCCGCTTATCAGTTGTGGATAGATTTTGGGGAGTTGGGCATAAAAAAATCCTCTGCACAAATTACCAAACGCTATGAAAAAGAAGCACTTATCGGAAAACAAATCATTGCTGTCGTCAATTTCCCACCCAAGCAAATTGCCGATTTTATGTCAGAATGTTTGGTTTTGGGGGTGATTGGTTTGGATAAAGAAGTCATTTTATTGCAACCTGAACGTGGTGTTGAAAATGGTTTTCGGATTGGATAAAATCATCAACCAATAAAAAATTTTCGCTTTTAGCGAAAATTCCCTAATTTTGAGCTAGAAAAGGAAAATACAAAATTTTTCCTTTTCTAGCTTATTTTATTGGGATATGTTTAACGAAAACTTAAAATATATTTTTGGGCTAAAGGTGCGCAGCTTGCGAATGGATAAGAATTTTTCTTTCAGTGAGTTAGCTGCAAAAACAGGCTTGTCGGTTTCTTATTTGAATGAGATTGAAAAGGGAAAAAAATATCCGAAAGGGGATAAGATTTTCGCTTTGGCGCAAGCATTCGATACGACTTATGATGAGTTGGTTTCACTAAAAGTAAATAAAAAATTGCAACCTTTGGTGGATTTGTTGCAATCTAACTTGTTTCAAGAGTTGCCCTTGGAGATGTATGGCTTGGAATTGCCCAAAATTATCGAACTCATTTCCGAATATCCCGAAAAGGTAAACGCATTTATTAGCACGATTACGCAAATGGCGCGGAGTTATGAAATGCGCCGTGAGCATTTTTATTTTGCGGCGGTGCGCTCTTATCAAGAGTTGCACGACAATTATTTTGAGGAAATTGAAGAGGCTGTGGTGCAGTTTAAGAAAAAATATGGCGTAGCCAAAGATTTGCCGATTCAAACGGAAACCCTACAAAACATTTTAAAAAAACAATTTGGCATAAAAATCGAAAAAGAAAGCCTGCCCAAGCACAAAGCCCTCAAAAATTTACGCTCTTTGCACCTTGTAGAGAAGAAAAAACTCTTGCTAAATGTAGGAATTTCTTCGGCACAAGAGAATTTTTTGATTGGGCGAGAACTTGGTTTTCAATATTTAAAACTCAAAGAACGCCCGCTTGAAACGCCTATGCTCAATGCTGAAAGCTTCGATTCTGCCCTCAATAATTTCAAGGCTTCTTATTTTGCAGTGGCTTTGTTGATGGATAAAAAGGAAGTTATTAAAGATGTGCGCACTTTTTCACGCCTACAACATTGGGACGAAGCCACTTTTTTGGCTTTCCTCGAAAAATACAATGCTACGCCCGAAATGCTCATGCAAAGGCTCACGAATATCTTGCCGAAGCATTTTAATATCAAAAATTTGTTCTTTTTGCGCTTTGTCGGCAAAGACAATTTTTCAGAATATGAGCTAGACAAAGAACTGCATCTTTCGCGCTTGCACAATCCGCATAAAAATGAGTTGGGGGAGCATTATTGTCGCAGATGGATTGCTTTGGGGAGTATTCGACACCTGCGAAATTTACAGCGAATTGGCTACACACACAGCCGAACCGCGAGCGTGCAAATTGAACAATACTGGAACACACCTAATAAATACCTCTGTCTTTCGATTTCTTTTCCCAATATTTCGCACCCGCAAGAGGCAATTAGTATCACGATTGGCTTTTTGATGAATGAAAATCTGCAACGAATGATTCGTTTTTCGAATGATTTGTCGGAAAAAACCTTTGAAGTGCATACGACTTGTGAGCGTTGCCCTTTGATTGATTGCAATGAACGCATTGCGCCACCGATTAAAGTGCAAGAAGAGCAAGAAAAACGAGAAATGGAGGCTTGTTTGAAGGAAATTTTAACGAGCGAATAAGTAAATAAAAAAACACCGTTAGTAAATCCTTACTAACGATGCAGAATGTTCTAAAAGATATATATAAATTCCCGAGTGCTTGCAACAGTTGTCAGAGAACAGTTATCAGAGGGTCTGTGTTATACTTTTTGTTTACTGATAACTGTTCTCTGTTTACTGAATTATAGTTTTACCCACAATTCATTGTTGCTTTTGAATGCTACAACGCCTGTGCCTTTTGCAAAATAAAGCTCTTGACCAGTGGTTGCGTTGCCTTGACGATATACATTTTGGAAAGTTTTGCCATTTAATTTTACAGAAGCAAGCAATTCCATTTCTTGCGCATTAGCAGTTGTACCGTTTACGGTTTTTGTACCTTTTAATTCAGGAAAATCTACTTCTTGAACTGCTACTTGTAATTGATCGTTAAAGTTTTTGTTATCCAATTTTTTCTCAATCGCATAATTGATACGAAATTGTCCGCCCATTGTTTGAAACATCATGTAGTCATATTCCATTCCATAGATGTCACATACTTCTTTGATGGCATTTACATTATAACAGTCAGTAACATCATTAAAAATACTTTTTCTGGTAGTTGCGGTGAAAGATATTGTTGCATCACCATTTGAAAAAGAGATTTTTTCGCCGCCATTATAAGCGATCCATTGGCGAGAAGTGCTCTCTAATTTTTTTTGTCCTTTTGGTGTTTCAGTTAAACAACCCATGAACATAGTCGAAAACGATAAAAGTGCGGCTAAAAAAAAGAAATTCGCTTTCATAATGATAATCTTTAAAGTGTGGTTTGAGATATTTAGATATTGGTTAGTGCATGTAAGAAAGAAAAGGTAACTACTCATAAACAAATCTTTTTTTCTTTATTTCCTTACACAACCTCATAATGCAAGCCTTATATTTTAGTTACACCTCAAAGTGACTTTTTTCTGCACTTTTTAGAAAAAAGTTTTTCAGAATGGTTATATAGATATAACTTTTTTACGAAAAATTGTTTTAAATTGCTCATTTTCAATATTTTAAACCTCAAACAAAATAGAAATTTATTTTTTGTTGGAAAAGTGTTTTTTTTTCTACTCAGCAGAAAAAGTGCAATTATCGGCAAATAGATTTATTTTCTTACATTTAACAACGTTGTAAATTTTCTTTCTTTTGCGAAATCAGGTTTTTTCTTAACTTATTTACATTGCCTTAATTTTACCTAAAAACATACAAAACATTATGCAGTAAACGAATTGTAATGCAAACCCTTTCTATTTCTTAGCAAAAGGAGAACATTTATTACCTTTTTAATAAGGCAACTTCTTGGAGAAATATATCTTGTTGTATTAATTAAGGCAAGGTTACTGTATAAATATTAGGGTAGTCCTACAAAATATAACACTTTGGGTCTGTTTGGCTACCAAAATAAACCCAAAGTGTATTGGAGAACGCAGTAGCATTATATTTTTTGTACTTCTCCTAACTGTAATAAAGTCTTCTCCCAAAAATGTAATATCTCGCAAAAAAAAATTACATTTCTCTTGACTTTCAGAGAAAATATACTAACTTTGTAGGCATAATCTTTTCCTTGTAAGTAAATAAATTCATTAAGTTGTATGTTTCCCACTCCTGTAAAATTATCCAAGTTGCTTACCAGCAAAACATTTATTTATGTGCTGGGCGCAACTCTTATCTCAGCTCTCTTAGTTGGTAGTTTTTATCACCATCAACTAAACAAGGCAAAAAGCGAAACGCAAATGGCAGTATCCGAAATAGCGAATCTGAAGCAAAAAATAGCCGCAATGGAAACTGCTTCCCAGCAAGAGCTGCGTCAACCTCTTATTGAAAATACCGAAAAGGCTAAACCTGATAGTGTGGCAGTAGAGCTAACTAAGACGAGAAATCAATTGAAATCCAAAGAGTTAGAACATCAAGGAGACTCCTATTTTGTGGTAGAAGAGTATCAACTTGCCAAAACTGCTTATCAGCAGGCACTTAAATTAACGCCAGAAAATAGCCATTTGCAGCGTCAACTCAAAAAATGCAACACAGCGGCTAGTGATGTCAAAATAGCGTCTATCCCTAATGATACGGAATAAGGTATGAATTTTATACGTTTTTTTTTATTTTTTAGCTTGTTTTGCCTAAACATTGAGCGTCAGTACGCTCAATGTCCTGATTATAAACGCCTTATCATAGAAGGAAAAGAAGCGTTTGAAGTCCAGGATTACAGAAAGGCAGTAAATAAATTTCAAGCAGCCAAAGTTTGTTCTATTGCATCAGAAGAACCGTATCAATGGATTGATAAAATCTTTGAAAAGTTGGAACAAGAACGACAAGAGGCAATTTGGCTGAAGCAACAAGCTGTGACATTACAAAAACAAGCTGAAATTCAACAAGTTGAGTTAATGATTCAACGTGATTCTGCGCAAAAACAAATTATTCGCATGAATGAGGAGCGCAAAAGAAATCAAGCTTTATACTTTTCTTCAGAGTCGAACAAGTATTCATCAAGTAATGCGTTGCAGTTGTTGAAAATGGCGCATCAAACTATTCCAAATCATCCCAATGTATTAAACGAGTTATATCAGTGTTTTTACCCTGAAGAGGAGTTAAACGCTTTGACACTTGCCAATCAAAACCTACAACATAAAGATGTGGTAGCAAAGGTGAACTGGGATGTGAAAAATGAGCAAATACTTACCGCGTCTTGGGATAAGATTGCAACGGTTTGGAGCAAGAAAGGAACCTTAGTACTCAATTTGTTGCATGACGATGCTGTTGTTGACATAGATGCAAGCGCTGATTCTGTTCATTTTTTGACGGTAACGAGGGACAATAAGGTGCGCATTTGGAATCGAAATGGGAAAGTTATTACGACTTTAGAGCATAACGCTGTCGTCAATGAAGCCCGTTTTTCGCCAAATTCTAAACAAGTTTTGGTATTGACACAAGATAGTAGCGCAAAATTATGGGAAATTGATACTGTGCAGAGTAAACTTATTGCGAGCTTTTCTCACCAAGATATCGTCAGCTCTGCAAGTTTTTCGCCTGATGGTTCAAAAATTTTGACGACTTCTTTAGATAATTCGGCAAAGGTTTGGGATGCTTTGGGCAATCCAATGGCAACCATGACGCACAAAAAGCCGATTTATATGGGTAAATTTGACAAAACAAGAAACCTAATTATTACGGCATCTAAAGACAATACAGCGCGATTGTGGACAACAGACGGGCAGATATTGAGAACTTTGCAACATGATATTCCTGTAATTTATGCGGATTTGTCGCCTGCCGAAGATGCTATTTTAACTGTAACAAAGGATAATGTAGTTTCTATTTGGCAGTTTGAAGATGGTAAATTATCGCATCAACTTATTCATCCTGAAAGAGTTAAGCTAGCAAAATTTTCAAGTGATGGAAAACTTGTATTAAGCATTTGCCAAGACAAAACGGTGCGCATTTGGAATAATAAAAAGGAGTTATTAAACGTACTCAAACACGAACAGCCTGTTACAAGTGCCTATTTTTCGTCAGACAACCAAAGCGTAATCACCGCATCTGAAGATGGTACAGCAAAGGTTTGGAAATTATCGGTTTCTTTGTTGAAAAGAAACAAACTCCCTACTGAAATGCAAAAATTATATAAAACGCCTCACCCAAAAAGGTTCGGTGCTTTGGATAATACGATTAATGCTTATCTTTTAAATGACTCAACGGAAAATCCTGTCGTATTATCTCATTATAATAATGTGGTGGGCTTGGCTTTTTCCGAAGATGGGAAAAAAGTGTTGACGGCTTCTAAGGATAATTACGCAAAGTTGTGGTCGGTTGACGGCACATCTCTCTCCTCTTTTTTGCATGATGATGCACTTATTTCTGCCCATTTTTCACCGAAAAAGGGTGAAATCTTGACAGTTTCACAAGATAATAGCCTTAGATTAT
Organism: Bacteroidia bacterium; assembly: GCA_046160275.1. Lineage (GTDB taxonomy): Bacteria > Bacteroidota > Bacteroidia > J057 > J057 > JBJXHA01. The sequence goes on from JBJXHA010000506.1 coordinate 7,640, forward strand.
GGAAAGAAACGGGCGAGGAGGTGAAAAAAATCGACCTTAATGCCCCAAGCTATGCGGAGTTCGCGCCTAATGGGGAAGTTTTTTTGACTATATCGGAGGATAGCCTGCTGAGTTTATGGAACAAAGAAGGGGAGCGATTGACTCAAATTGTTGTTGCGCCTAATCTCCAAATTGCGCATTTTTCACCTACTTCTAAAGAAATTTTAGCTGTTTCATCGGATAGTAGAGTGTTTTTATATCGTGTTTCGGGAGAGAAAATCACTACTTTTTCGATAAATAAGCAAATCGTAGAGGCTCTGTTTTCTCCTAATGACAAACAGATATTGACAGTTAACATTAATAATACCGTTCATCTTTGGAATAAAAACGCGGAAGTAGTCGCAGCTTTACCACACAGCGAGGCGATTACGGCGGCAAAATACAATGCTGATGGCACCCTGTTATTAACAGCTTCTACTGATGGAAATATTAAAATTTGGAATCAACAAGGGAAATTTGTAGGTACATTGCGAGGGATGCAGAGTGTGAATGATGCTTTCTTTTCTAGCGATAATCAACAAATTATTTCTATTTCTGATGACCAAAAAATCACTTTTTGGCGAACTTCAGAGGCGATTTTTAATTATTTAGAAAAAAATGTTGCCCCGCTTGATGAGGCGATAAAAGTGAGGTACGATATTAAAAAAGAATAAGTGCCAGTTAACAATTATCAGTTATCAGTAAACAGATATAATTATTCTGTTGTGATGAAAAATAACATAAACTAATTATTACTGAATACTAAGAAACTGTTTGAGTTAATCAAATTTCCAAGCGTGGACGCTTGGAAATTTGATTTTTGGAGGAGCGTCCCCGCTCATATCTTCAAAAAAGTGCTATTTCACCCAAAAAGGCTGATTTATAAAAAAAACATCCCTTTTATTATGTTCTATGCAAAAAAGTTCGAAAATCCTCGAAGAGTTCCGAACTTTTTATTTTAGACAGTTTTCCCTATTTTATCCAAACAGCGAACTTTTATTGCGTAGGTCCATTATCCACCACAGATTCTAGACTAGTCTGCAAAGTTGTGGAAAGATTAGATAAGAAATTGTAACCCAAATCTGTTTCCAATTGGTCAACACTTACGCGATAATAGCCCCAAGTTTGCGCATTTACCGTTTGTGTATTCGGCATTTTTACAGCGATTACGCGGGTACTTGCCGTAATTCGGCTTACATCATTGATACCTTCAGGCACGACAACAATTACCTTCCATGTATAAGCAGGAACTACAATATGCCCATTATCTATGGTGTTCGTAGTGCCACCGTTACTTCCTGTCCCTCCTTGTCCCATCGGTCCCGAAACAATATATAGTTCATTGCCCGCATACATCAAAGTACGACAATAATTTTCTAAAGCTACCCAAGTTACTTGGTTATTATTGGGAGCTTGTGGCATCATGTTCGTCATTACAAAAGTCGCAGTATTTTCTGCCACTGTAGAATCCCTGTCTTCTGAGGGGCAAAGATGCCCTCGGTCAAAGCCTGAATTAGTATAAGAAGTAGAAAGTACTTTATACCAACCTGTTGGCAAAGTTGCGTCAGAAGCAAAGTTATTTTGGCGAGGAATAGGTCCTTTCCATGCCAAATTTAAGTGCCAGCTTACCCAATTTGGAGTGCCTTTTGTGCTATTATAAGACAAAGTGTGTGTTCCTTTATCCATTAAATAATTGTTTAAATTTGTGGTAACATTCGTAGCTGCGCTCGGATTACCCAGCAATAAATTATTTTCACGAAGCGCATTAGGACTTTCAACTTGGACATTATCAAAATTTAAGCAAAGCGAGCTTCCCGTAGTCTTGCGAATTTCAAAACGAACAGGAACATAATACGAAGTAGTAAAAGTAACCGTTTGTAAGGCAGTTACAGTACAATATTGCGTGTTACCCACCTTTGTCCAAGTTGAACCTGCATTGGTTGAAGCCCATAATTCCCAATAAGATGCGCCATGCGTGCTATAACGTGCAACGGAAACTTTCACACTTGTTGCGCCCGGCACATCAAATTGCATGGTGGCTTTGGCTGTCGTTCCTGTTGCGCGTAATGCTTTTGTTCCTACCTTTTTATCGGCAGTAGTAGTTCCAATTAAGACATTACTTAAGTTCCAAATCCCTGAGCTTAAAGTAACATTCGCTGCGGCATAAGAAGTTTTAGTTCCAGTCTCAAATCCTTCGGGAAAACCTGCTGGCGTTTTGAGAACAGCAAAAGGAGAAAAATTTTCTTCTTGTTCATAATCCGTTGCTTGGCTTGTAGTAGGAAGAATAGAATCTTTGTGCTGACAACCTGCTAACACAATAAAAATGTAGAAAAGAAAATAATGAAATGGCGTAATTTGTTTTGTCATTTGAAATATGATTTATTTGTCGCAATTAAATATTATTTCCATATAAAAACAAATTATTTTCATAAAAAAAATACACTTTCAATAACATTGCATTTGTCTGAAAATCAAGCAAATATACTATTGAATTATTTAGGTTTGAACAAAAGAGATGAAAACTCCTTTTATTCAAACCTAAATTATAAGTCCGTATTTTTCAGTTCTCTACTTTAATTAATAACTCACAATAATTCCAATACCTGGTTGCAAAAGTCCGATTTGGTCTTGTAAGTAATAGGTTTGGTAATATTGCGGATTAGTTGGATTCACAAGCGGATTCCCTGCCTCATCTCTTTGTACTGTTAAAATAGGTGCGCCCGGAATTTTGTAGTTATAAACATTCTGCATATCAACGTATGCGTTCAAATTCCATTTTTTGAAATACCATCTTTTGTCAATACGCACATCTAATTTATGATACGATTGTAAACGAACAGAATTCAAATTTGTATAATCGGGAATACCTTGTCCTAACAAATTCCAAGAGGCGATACTACTTGATGCGGCACTATCGGTTGGTGTATAGGGAGAACCCGTTGCAAAACGCCATCTTACGCCAATTTCCCAATTTTTTGGCAATTTTTTACCCCCTGTCAAACTCACAATGTGGCGACTATCCCAAGCCGAAGGCACAAATCCTTTTTTGCCATCAAATTCGCTCCAAACCAAGGTATAGGCAACAATGCCATAAAAACCTTTGTATAAACGTTGTTGCGCCAAAAACTCCACGCCATAAGAGCGCCCTTTTGAAATGGAAGCGGCAGGCTCATTGCCCACAAATACGTCAAAACCTCCCCCAAAATTTGCCAATGAAATCGAATCGGTAAGCAAATATGGATAATTGTTATACACTTTATAAAAACCTTCTACCGAAATTTTGTAGTTCGCAGGAGAAGTATAAGCCAAGCCTGTAACAATATGCGTATTTTTCATGAATTTCATGCGGTCTTGGTTTGCTAATTCTCCCGTATTTGAATCTCTATGTCCTAACACTGTGTAAGCAGGCAATTGATAATACATTCCCGTATTAAAATTAGCGGCAAGTTTGTCTGTGATGGCATAAGAAGCCGAAAAGCGAGGCGAAAACTGATTCAAAGGATTTGCCATGTTTTTGTTATAATTCGAGCCATCAAAACGAGTTCCAAAAGAAAGCGTCATGCGGTCATCTAACAAACTTTTGCTCACCTGCCCAAACAAACCATATTTCCACAAATACATTTTGGCATTGTAATCAATCGTGAAAAATTGGCGTTTGTTAAAAAAGTCGTTGCTATAGCGCACATATTCAGCATTTGTACCTACATTAAATTTCCATGAACCCAAACGCGTGGTGTTCTCAATCCTAAATTTATTCTCACTTTCTTGCGAATTGTACTCAAATAATTTTTCTTGCGTTTTGTCATTGCCACGATATTTATAGGCATCAAAATTTATCATGTTACGGCTGGCAACTACTGTCCAAAACCCCTTTTCGCCATAATGTTTATAAGTTGTACCCAATGTATAACTCCATTGATTTTGCACAGGTAAATTTCCAAGTAAATATTTTTGATATTCCGTCTCATCATCTTCCAAATTAAGCTTAAACAAATCAAGAGAGCCTAAACTGATAACGTTAATCTCATTTTTTGCATCTATTTTAATTTTATGCTTAAACTGCCAATCGTAATAAGTCGGCAAAAACGGAAGTTGTAATGCCTTAAATAAAAATTGCAAATAAGAAGCGCGAACCGAAAACATGGTAGCACTTTTCTTTCCTACGGGACCCTCAATCGTTGCCGCCAAATCGCTCGCGCCTACGGTTGCTGTTACCCCAACGCGGTCTTTTCTTGCTTCTCTTTGCTTGAAATTAAACACAGAACTCAATGCATTCCCTCTGTTTGCGGGGAAAGCTCCAGAATAAAAATCCACTTCATTAATAAAATCCACATTTATCATACCTACGGGACCACCTGAACCACCTTGCGTTGCAAAGTGATTGATATTTGGCACTTCCACGTCATCTAAATAAAAGCGATTTTCGTTAGGTGCACCCCCTCTAATCAAAATATCGTTTCGGAAAGCCGCAGTGGTAGCTACCCCTGGCAAAGACTGAATTGCCCTAGAAATGTCACGATTTCCACCTGCTGTACGCTGAATTTCAGAAGTACCGATGGTTCGCAAAGAAAGGGGAGCTTCTTCAGGTTTTTTGAAAACTGATGCCGTAATTACCACAGAATCACGCGCTTGCGTTTCTTCCTTCATCGGGATTTCTAAATAATAAGGTCTCCCATTCAACGCTTGAATTTCATACAAAGTCCGGGTATTATAGCCCAAGTAGCTAACTTCAATGTTATACAAGCCCGGTTTTAAGTCATTAAGTTCAAAGTTTCCGAGTGAATCGGTATAAGCACCGATTTCGGTGTTTTGCAAGAAAACCGTTGCTTGAATTAATCCCTGATTGTTGATTTCATCAAAAACGCGCCCGCGAATAGAGCCCGTTTGCGCAAATAATCCTTGTACTAGTAAAAAAAGGATGGAAAAAGTCGCAATTTTGTTCATTATTTTAATGTTAAAAGTTAGACAAACTTATTTTAAACGAAAACATTGTAATTATTAAATTGTTTTAGATTTTATTAGGAAAACGTTATTTTTTTGCAATTTTTTTCAATCAAATCATGAAAACAGCAGCTATTTCCATTCTCGAAAAGTTACTTCCACAATTGGAAGATTTTTTACAACAAGCTAATAGTATGACAGAGGCAGAATACTATCCTCAATTTTTGTTGTATTTATTTGAGCAAAACTTGGAAAATAAGCAAGCCGAAACACCCCCAAAAAGTGGTTTCACTCCAATGGAAGTATCTATTAGTCAGGGAGTTGTGAAATTATATAAATATGCAAAAGGCTATATTAAAAAGGGATTAGAAGGCAGCCTGATTCAAGGGGCTGAAGATTTTGGTTATATGGTTGTTTTATTTTTTCATGGCGAAATGACGAAAACGCAATTGATTCAAGAAAATATTAGCGAACCCACTTCGGGAATAGATGTAATTAAGCGACTCATTAATATTGGTTTAATTGAAGAATTTGAGAACCCAAGCGATAAAAGAAGTAAGAAAATTTGTTTGACAGAAAAAGGGAAAAATGAAACAACTAAAATGCTTCCTATCATGATGCAAACCGCGCATTTAATTTCAGGAAAATTAACTTTACATGAAAAAATTCAACTGATGCAACTGATTCAAAAACTCGAAACCTTTCATGCAGATTGGAAAAGCACTTATAAAAATGCAAATTGGGAGGAAAATTGGGGGGCATTTTCGCAATAAACGGGCAATATTTGCTAAAAAATTATTTATCTTTGTAAAAAATTGAAACAAAAATGATAAGAATCGGCTACGGACAATCAAATTTTGAGAGCAGAGGCACAATGTAAGGAAGTATTTTTGTAGAAAAAATCGAATTAATCATCCATTTTCATGAAAAAAGCAGCCATTATTGTAGCAGGTGGAA
>JBJXHA010000507.1:0-7240 GCA_046160275.1 Bacteroidia bacterium
TATGAAACATGAAACTCCCAACTATGATACATTTTGTGGTCTGGGTAAAAATGCTCGCTTACGTCAAATGTTTCTGTGGTGATTTCCAAAGATTCAACTTCTTCCATCGGAATTGTACGAAAATTCGGTAATTCGCCACTTGCAGAATGTCCGCCTTCTTGCCAACAAACCAAATGAAAATCACCGTCTTTGTTTACACACAATCCATAAGGATGAATGTTGCGAGTTTGAGGTTCGGTTGAAATTTTAACTTTACAAACCGAATGATGCAAGACTGCACTTGCCAAGGCGTAACGAATTGCTTTGTTCATAATGATGTTCTAATGAAATAATGAAGAGGTAAAATGCAAATAAGTAATTCATAATGAACTGCTTACTTACCTATTTATACGAGATTTTTAGTAAAAAAGTTGCGTTTTTACACCTTTTTTTTTGAATATTTTCAGACCATTTTATGGTGTTATAGCCATTTCTAAATAAAAAAATGCCTACAAAATGCTGATTTAGTTTTCGCAAAAAACCTTTCTTTAACCTTTTTTAACGAAAAATGTACGAAAATCTTACAAATAACCCGCACATAGCATTGTTTTTGCAAAAGTAATTGTACCAACTTCGCAGTTTTGCGCGTTTACAACGAATCAATGTTATGAGTTTTTTGTTAGGTTACTTTTGCGCCTTATTGGTAGGCGTTACGTTAGGTTTATTAGGAGGTGGCGGTGCGATTTTAGCTATTCCTGTGATGGTGTATCTGATGAGTATTCAAGAAATGGACGCTACAGGTTACTCTCTTTTTATTGTCGGGATGACGAGTTTGGTCGGGGCTTGGCAATATGTTCACGAGCATCAACGCCAGAGAAACAAAATTTTTCGTACCGCTTTTGTTTTTGCCCCTGCTTCTATTTTGATGGGCATTTTAACACGCTACCTCGTAAAAAATTATCTTCCCAATGAATTGTATCAAATCGGAAGTTTTCATCTTGAAAAGGGTTTGCTCATCATGCTCATTTTAGGCATTGTGTTAATGGTCGTTTCCAAAAATATGATTGCCCCAAAAGACATTGAGCAAGAAGAAATTTGCCATTTTTCGATTAAAAAAATTGCTTTTAGAGGCGGTTGTGTAGGTTTATTGGCAGGATTAGTCTGTTCGGGGGGCGGTTTTTTGATTACCCCTGTCTTGGTAAAATACTTGCGTTTTCCCATGCGCCTTGCCATTGGCACTTCTTTGGTCATTATCTGCCTCAATTCTTGGTTTATGTTTATCGGCGATTTAGTTATTCGCAAAAGTTTACATCTGCCTTGGACATTTTTACTTTCTTTTAGCGGAATTTCTGTAATCGGCGTTTTTATCGGAAATTACTTATCTCATCATATTTCAAGTGCTAAATTAAAACCAGTTTTTGGCTATTTTGTCCTTATTTTAGGCGCATTTATTTTGACAAAAGAGTTGATATTTTAAAAATAAGCCTCTTTTTTAGCATTGAATTAGCCGCATAATGATAAAAGCATTAACGAGGAAGTTTGTAAGTTTCCTCGTTAATGCTTTTCTTTGTAAAAAAAACAGATGAAAGATTCACTTGGCGATAGAATGAAGGCGTTTTACGAGAACAGAACGCGCTTTGAGCTTTCTCGTAGGACTTATACTTTACTTAGAGTTGATGGCAAGGCGTTTCATACTTATACAAAAGATTTGGCGCGTCCTTTTGATGACGGGTTTATGGAGGACATGGACGCAACGGCAGCCCATTTGTGCAAGTATGTCATGGGAGCTAAGTTTGCATTTGTTCAGTCTGATGAAATTTCGATTTTATTGACTGATTTTGAAGAGGTTACGACCGAAGCTTGGTTTGATAACAATTTACAGAAAATATGCAGCGTTTCGGCTTCTATGGCAACGCGGGCGTTTAATGAAACGAGATTACAACGTTTGGGTATCGAAAAAATGAAATGGGCGGAGTTTGATTCTCGTGTTTTTCAGCTTCCTTCCCAAACAGAAGTCGAGAATTATTTTATTTGGCGACAACAAGACACCACACGCAATAGCATTGCCACAGTTGCTCAATCTTTGTATTCTCACAAGGAATTAAGTGGAAAAAGCAGCGACCAGCAACAAGAAATGATTTTCCAAAAAGGCATCAATTGGAATGATTATGCCCCAAAATATAAACGTGGTCGACTTATCGAAAAAGAAACCTACGATAAAAATGGGGCGAAAAGAACGCGTTGGACAAGCTACGAAGTGCCCATTTTTACACAACAACGCGCATTTCTTCGGGATAGGATTCCTGTGAATGCGTAAGGTGAATGGATATACATATAAGAGGCTATTCCAAATCAGGTTTTTATAATGTTCTACGTAAAAAGTTCGGAACTCTTCGAAGAGTTCCGAACTTTTTACGTAGTCTATATTATGTTCAACTATGGTTTTATACAACCATTCGTATCAGTTACCGTAATATTTAGCGTAGTACCATTGCTCAATCCATTGATAAAAGTACTACCCCCAGAAGTCGTAATTGAATTAGAAGGGCTAAATGTTCCCACAAGGGGGCTTCTTGATACGGTGTAAGGTGGCGTACCTCCACTTACTTCTATTTTCACAGAACCCGCCCCTACTTGGCATAAATCAGGGTTCATACAAGTATTTGCAACCAAAAGCGTAGGTTGTGTAACCGTATAACTCGCAGTCGCTGAACAAGTTGCACTTGAAACTAAAACTGTATAAGTTCCCGCTGATAAGCCACTGATACTGCTTCCGCTTCCGCCACTGTACCAAGAATAAGTATAAGAACCTGTTCCACCTGAAGCAAGTACCGAAGCTGTGCCATTTGTTCCGCCAAAACAAGATACATTTGTACCACTTGGCGTTAAACTCACAACAGGGACAACTGCCCAAGTATAAGTAACTTCGGGAGAAATATCGCAGCCTGTACCAGTACAATTTGTTCTAATTTTGATGCGATTATCTGTTCCAGTAGCGGTAATAGAAGGAACTGTAGTACTCCAAGCCGAGTAAGTCGTTCCACCATTGGTGGAAGTCGCGTATTCTATATTACAAGTGCCTGTGCCACCGCCACCTTGTGCTGCGCCTGTTAAGGTAAGTGCTTGTCCTACACAAACAGTAGCCACATTAGGAGATTTTGTTGCAGAAGGAGCAGCAGGATCAGCAACGATATTATATGTTTTTATAGCAGAAAAGGCAGTATTTCCGCAGCCATCTGTTACGCGCAAACGATAACACATGGAAGTTGTAGGTAAGGTTAAGATAGGAGGGTCAAAAGTTAGGCTGGTTGAACCACCACTCTGAGCAACCGCATTTATCCAAGTGCCTGTGCAGCCTGCCGATTGTTGCCATTGATAGGAGTAACTGCCATTTCCTCCTGTAGGAGTTGTTACAGAAAAAGAAGCAGGATCTCCGCCATCGCATTGCGTCAAAGGAGTTGTTCCGCTGGGTGCAGCCACGGTAATGCCTGTTCCATAAACGGAAATTGTACCCGTAACTGCCGTTCCTGTACAAGTTGTTCCCCCTGAAACATTTTGCGGGTAAACATTAATCGTATAATTTGTGCCAATGCTTACTGTCGGAGCAGTTACATTGATAGAAGCAGTAGTAGAGCTTCCCGAAAAACCCGCAGGTAACACCCAACTGTATTGTGTTGCATTGCTTACTCCTGTGATTGAAATTGTACCAACGGCTCCTGAGCAGATATTTACCGTAGCGATACTACCGCCTGAAGGATAAGGAATGACAATTACTTGAATGACATTAGAATAGGTTGTATTTCCACACACATCCGTTACTTTTCGCCTAAACCAAGTAGTAGCCGTTAAATTGCCAGGGTTGTAGGTTTGGCTTGTAGCAGCTGAAATATTGGTAAAACCCGCACTCGAACTTGTGGTAGAGTTTTCCCATTGATAAGTATAACTTCCCCCATTTGTATAACCCACCGTTCCGCCTGAAGCCACACCACTTGTACTAAAACTGCCAGGGTCTGTATTGTTACAAATCGTTACCCCATTCGTAATGCCACTAATCGTACCTCCCCCAATTGCAGGCGTGATATTTACAAAATCTATGTCAATGTAGGCATCGCCACCACCTTCTTTCAGTTGAATTTCTACTCTTGAGGCAGAATTAAGTACACCCGTCCATTTTGTACCTAAACCAACGCCGCAACAGCCTGCCGAAGAAGTAAAGTCCACTGTTCCATTGCCATCATAATCAATATTAAGGACATAATCATCGTCATGCGCCACGAGGTTGACATTGTAAACAGCACAGGGGAAGCCTTGACGTTTGGCTGAAAGCGACCAGTTGTCATTGCTACAAAGTGGAAAACCTACATAACCACCTAATACAGTAGGATTTGAGGTTGCTCCCATTCCAAAAGCCCCAATATTAAATTCACTGGAAGTACTATTCGTTGCATACCCAGCATAAGTCGTGAAGTTACTGCCGTAATAGGTATAAATATTCCAAGTGTTTGTACCATACACAGTTGGGTCTCCGTAGCCTGTCCCAATATTAGTAATGCTGTAGGTTAAAGTATTATTTGAAGTTAAAGCAGTAATGCGCCCAGAAGAAAAGTGTCCTAACTCGACAAAATAAGTACCCGTTGTTATAGGTGTGTAAGTGATAGTTGATTGCAAAGAACAACCGTCATCATTATTCACTAATACTGTATATCCATCTGTACCATACAAGTTCATTTCTGCATCTTCTGTTGATCCACAAGTTTGAAAATTATAAGTAATTCCTGCAGTAAGTACCACCGCCCAAGAGCGAATAGCACCTGAATTAGCTGTGGTAGTTTGTGGCGTAACACAAGGTGTAAGCGAAGCTCCACCTGACACATATTTCCAAGTAGTAGCCACAGTATAAACATGGTTGTTTGTTCCCCCATAGGTGGGGCTATTCGTATAGGTAGATGCGCTCGGACTAGTAGCCTCCCGAACCTTATAGGTACTAGTTTCATTTCTTCGGCAATCGTCATTATCTAAAAAGCAAGAACCATAACCACAACGAGACCCACAATCATCTTCCCAAGCATCAAGCGCGACATTGAGCGTGTATGCGGAATTTATCCTTCCTGTAATTAATTGGATATTAGCTGCATAAGAGCAGTTTCCATTTGCATCACAGGTTTGACAACCAGTTCCCGCATATGCACCTCCCGCGTCATCACTTACCCCTAAGTATGCAGTATATTCTTCATTCCCCATTTCCCAACAAGCTCCTCCTGTTGCATTTTCATAACTTGTTACATTCACTGTTCTTGCAGAATAATTAATATTTGCAAGTTGAGAAAACACATTTTGTAGTGCAAGTATTCCTAATATTGTAATGGTTAGTTTTTTCATCTCCTTAGTTTGTTAAATCGTTTATTTAGAAAAAACATATTCAAAGACAAAAAACTGCCCCTCATCTTGGGCTTTGATGTATATAATCACTTCCTTCTCCGTCTTTGATACCAGCCTATAACGGTTTCTACAACTGATACATTCCTCCTCTTTATTCAATTCTATTTTTTGCAAAGCAGCATCTTTTTGCTGAGTATAAAAGTACATTTTTTCTGTATCTAGCCACATTTTAGCTTTTATGAACTCACTCTCCGCCTCTAATTGGAACTGTGCTAATTCGTAATCTGTATGCTTTTTTTCAATATCAACAACCCGAATTTTAACCAATTGATATGTACTAGTAGCAGTTAAATCAATTTCTACCGCATTGTTGGCAGCATTACTTTTTAGTTCTGCCGCATTTGGGTCTGTTTTATTTGTAATTTGATGAATTTCCCCACCCATCTTCGCATATTCATCTGGATGCTTCATTATCCATGCTTCTTTTTCTTTGGCATAATGATTTCTATCTTCTACTACGTTTCCTGTATTAACAGGTTTGGGGAAATCTTTTGGTATCGAACTTTGGGCAAGCAAACAAGTGGAAGGTAGCCCAAAGAACAGAATTGTAACTTTTAAAAAAAATGATGTCATAATTTTTAATCCAATTTAGGTTGAAATTAGTGTTGAAATTAGTGTTGAAAGAAGAAGAGCAATATCTCAGTCAAGATTGCTACAAAGTTAGTAATTTCCGTTAAAACAAGAAATTAACTTTTGACTATAATATACAATTCAAATCTCTCGCAAATATAATGCAAAAGAAAACACACCCTGCTATCTATTTTGCAAAGTGTCAAAGTGTGTCTTATCAAATGAATATCTCTTATCTTATACCTTAACATTTCACACCCATTTCATCCTCAATAAAAGCGCGTGCTTTTTGCATATCTTCGTGCAGGTAGCGGTCTTCGCCGATGAAGGGAACTTTTTTGCGGAAATCGGTAAGGAATTTTTGGAGGCGGCTGCCTGTTTTGGCGGGTTCTCTAAAACGAACTGCTTGCGAGGCGTTGATAAGTTCTATTGCCAAAATTGTTTGTAGATTTTCTAACACTTGAAAACATTTTGTTGCCGCATTTGCTCCCATCGAAACGTGGTCTTCTTGGTTATTGGAAGAAGGAATCGTATCCACAGAAGCAGGTGTACAAAGTTGTTTATTTTGGCTTACAATGCTTGCTGCCGTATATTGAGGTATCATTAAGCCTGAATTTAGCCCTGGAAATGGCGTAAGGAAGGGCGGTAATCCTCTTTGCCCTGAAATAAGCTGATAAGTTCTGCGCTCTGAAATTGAGCCAATTTCCGCCAACACAATCGCCAAATAATCTAATGCCATTGCCAAAGGTTGCCCATGAAAATTTCCCCCTGAAAGAATTAACCCCTCATCTGGAAAAATATTAGGATTATCGGTCGCGGCGCCAAACTCCGTTTCCATCACTTTTTTCACATATTGCAGCGCATCTTGACACGCACCATGCACTTGCGGAATACAGCGAAACGAATAAGGGTCTTGCACTTGCGATTTAAAGCCCGTAGCAATTTCAGAATCCGAAAGCCAAAGACGAATTTGACGCGCTACCTCACCTTGCCCTTTGTGTGGACGTATGCGATGAATAGGGTCTTGAAAAGGCTCAAGTTTACAATCAAAACCATCTATACTGAGTGCGGCAATTTGATGCGCGAGTTGCAACAATTTTTCTCCTTTCCATACACAATAAATGCCATAAGCCAACATAAATTGTGTACCATTGAGTAATGCTAAGCCCTCTTTCGATTTGAGTGTTAGCGGAAACCAATCTTTTTGTTGCAAAGCATCTTTGCTACTCATTCGCTTTCCATTCAACTTCAC
>JBJXHA010000508.1:0-6419 GCA_046160275.1 Bacteroidia bacterium
GCACCTTGGGCTGTCCCTGCTGCTACTCGTTTTGATTGGGCAACGGAAGTATATATGCCTGAAAATTAATAGATTACGCAAAGAAATAATGCACAAACCTACTGTTTATAATAGAGATATTAGTCTCAAAAGCATTTGCTTATTTGCATTTTCTCTCCTTTTTTTTCAAGCACTTATCGCCCAAAATGCGCAGAGTGTGGGCATTATTCGTGGAGTAGTAAGAGATAAACAAACGAATGAAAGTTTAATTGGGGCAGAAATTCGCGTAAAAAATACGGAAATTGGTGCTTACTCCGATGACAAAGGAAACTTTATGTTGGAAAATGTGCCGATTGGTCGGGTTGGGATTTCGTGCAGTTATATTGGCTATGAACCTTATGCCGTAGAGGATATTATTTTGACTTCGACCAAAGAAGTTTTTCTTGAAATTGGCTTAAATCCCGGAAATATTCAATCTGAGGACGTTGTGATTAGTGCCACCAAAAATGCTTTTGAGGCGGTAAATCCTTTGCTTGTGGTCAGTACGCGCTCGTTTAGTGTAGAAGAAACCGAGCGCATTCCTGCGGGGATTAATGACCCTGGTAGGGTAGCATTGTCTTTTCCCGGGGTAAAACAAGGACCAGATGAAACAGAAAACGCTATCATTGTCAGAGGAAATTCGCCTATGGGAATTTTGTGGAGAGTAGAAGGAATTGACATTCCGAATCCTAACCATTTTGCCTTGATTGGCTCATCTGTGGGGGGAATTAATGTATTTAGTGCACAGTTATTGTCGCGTTCTGATTTTTCTTCGGGCGGCATGGCGGCAGAATATGGTAATGCGATTTCGGGAGCTTTTGACATTCATTTTAGACAAGGAAATCTTGAAAAAAGAGAGCATCGTTTCAAACTGAGCCTTATCGGAATAGATGTAGCCACAGAGGGACCTATCAAAAAAGGGCGGGCTTCTTATTTGGTGAATTATCGTTATTCTACTTTGGGCTTATTGAGCAAAATGGGTTTTCATTTGGTGGGAGAAAGAGTGACCAATACGTTTCAGGATTTATCTTTTAACATGGTATTTCATCCCAAAAACCCAAGATTTAAGGTCAGCATTTTTGGTATTGGAGGACTAAGTTTAGAACAATATTTACCTGTTAAAGATTCGCTGAAAAGAGATAGTTCCATTTTTAATCACAGACAATTTCAACACAAGCCCTCCAATATGGGCACAATTGGCACGACCTTTACTTATTTGCCTAATAATAAATCTTATTTTAAAGGCGTAGTCGCGCTCATTGGTTCAGACATTATCAGGGAACAAGACACCGTAAACAACCTAAATACCGCTTATCGTTATCACACCGAGAGATTTACAGACCGCCGCCTTTCTACCTCTTTGACCTATAATGTAAGAATTAATGAGAAAATTAGGATAAAAACGGGCGTGATTGCGCATCAAGTATTGTTTAATTTTTCGAGAGATGTGAAGCTCCTCAAAAGCATTAACAATATCAACAACCTTGAACGCGGAGGAAGTGTAAGTGGTTCAGGCAATACCCAAATTTTGCAACAATATACCCAAATGATATGGGAGCCTAGCCCAAAATTGATGGTGAATGTAGGGTATCATTTTTTGCGACTAAATGCGAATAAAACACAGTCTTTTGAGCCTCGTGTTTCCTTGCAATTTACCCCTGCTACGAATCAAAAAATCAGTTTTGCCTATGGTATTCAAGGGCAGGCTTTGCCTTTAATGACCTATTTTTTCAAAGATTCGACAGGAGAATACGTGAATCGGAATTTGAAATTGCTAAAAACGCATCATCTTGTGCTTGCATATCATTATTACACGCAATCCAGAATGAAAATTAGCGTGGAAACTTATTATCAACGTTTGTTGAATGTTCCCGTTATTCCTAATCCCGACAATCATTATTGGATGCTGAATGATAGACAGGGTTATCCTACTTTTCAGGTTACAAGTGATGGGAAAGGAACAAACTACGGGTTAGACGTAGCCGTGGAAAAACTATTTTCTAAGGGATATTACCTTTTGGCAACGGCTTCTGTGATGCAAGCTACATTTCAGCCTTATAACGGAAAAACATATAATACTCGATGGGCTTCTCGCTTTTCCAGCTCTGCTTCGGGTGGAAAGGAATTTTCCTTAAAGAAAAATCGTGTTTTGCAGATTGGTGGCAGGATTTTATGGAGTGGAAACGCACCTTATACGCCTTATGACCCTGTGTTATCTGCGCAAAGTGGCACTTATGTTCCCTTGAAAGATGCCGACAATAGCAAACAACTCCCCAATTATTTTCGTTGGGATACAAGAATACAATACCGTTATAATGCAAAAAAACTTGCAGGGAGTATCAGTTTAGACATTCAAAATGTCATTAACAGAGCAAATGCATCGGGCGTAGGCTACGATGCCTTGACAAATACCACTTTTATTCAGTATAGAAGCGGAACATTTGTGCCTGTGATAAGTTTTCAATTTGATTTTTAGGGATATACTTTTACCACAAAGTTTCGCAAAGTTTTTTCACAAAATAGCACAAAGCGAGAGGTTTATGCATTGCTTTGTGTTACTTCGTGCTGGAACTTCTTCGGCTTTGTGGTTTTCTTAAAGGGACGTGCTTTTTATCACCTCAATTTTATATTTTTTCCCTTTCATTTTTGCCGCTTGAAGCAGGGGCAAGCAATCCGCGCGTTTTTCTCTTTTGATTGCGACAAAAGACATAAAATCTAATTGCGTAATTAATCCAATTTCTGCGGAAGTGAGGTTGCCTACTTTTGCCAAAAATCCTAAAATATCGCCTTTGCCCAATTTGTCTTTTTTACCCCCACTAATGTATAAAGTGATCCATTCGGAAGGATTAGGTAAAGGTGATTTTTCGCGTAATTTCATCGGTTTCGGTAGATCTGGCAAATAATCGGGCATTTTTTCGGAAGAATGTAACAAAATATACACATCTCCTTCTGCCTGAACGCGTGCAGTTCGCCCATTTCTATGCACAAAATCTTCTGATTTTACAGGTAAATGATAATGTATAATGTTCTTTATCTCCAAAATATCTAATCCTCTTGCCGCTAAATCTGAAGCAACTAAAAACTGAATGCTGCCATTTCTAAATCGAATGAGCGTTTTTTCCCTATCAATCTGCTCCATTCCCCCATGAAAAAAAGCATTTTCGATGCCCATACCTTCAAGTAAACCACTTATCCTTTCGGTAACTTCTCTATGATTGCAAAAAATAATGGTACTTTCATTGCCAATATAACAAAGTAAGTGAAACAAACGCTCAATTTTATCTTTATTTTCTGAAAGAACATAATGAAAAGTAAGCCTTCCAGCAGGTTTTTCGACTTGGGTAAAATCTAGGTTTTTGGGGTGATGTATGCCCACAAAGGTAGGAATTTCTATATCAGAAGTGGCAGAAACCAAAATTTTTGTTTTCAAATGGGGTAAATTTTCCACAATAAACGACATTTGGTCATGGAAACCCAATGCCAAAGATTTGTCAAACTCATCTAATACTAATAAGTTAATTCCTTCTGTATCAAAGGTTTGTCTATCAAGATGGTCAGCAATACGCCCAGGTGTACCAATGAGCAAAGCAGGCGGAACGGATAAATTTTGGACTTCGATAGCCATATCATGTCTGCCGTAGCACACATTTACCTTAAAACCCGTTGCCATTTTTCGCCAAACGGTCTCAATTTGAATCGCCAACTCGCGCGAAGGGGTAAGAATTAGGGCTTGTACGCGTTTCTCGTCCTTGTTTAGTTTGCTAAGAATCATCATCAAAAATGCCAACGTTTTACCCGAACCCGTAGGCGCAAGTAATTTCATTTCGTTAGTCATTTTTGCCATTTCCAATGCCTGCTCCTGCATCGGGTTCAGCGTTTCGATGCCCAAATTGGCTAATATCGTTTGTAATTCCATGCCACAAAGGTACGGAAGTTTTGTGGGAAAACTACTTCAAATTCAACGATTCCAAATTCACAGGCAACACCCTTGAAATGCCTGTATCTTCCATTGTGATGCCGTACATGACGTTTGTGGAAGCCATCGTGCGTTTGTTGTGGGTAACGATAATGAATTGCGAATCTTTGGAAAAATCGCGGATAATGTTGTTAAATTTATCAATGTTGGCATCATCAAGGGGCGCGTCCACCTCGTCAAAAACGCAAAAAGGCGCAGGTTTGATAAGGTAAATTGAGAACAACAACGCCACAGCCGTAAGCGTTTTTTCACCACCCGAAAGTTGCGTGATGGTCAAAGGGCGTTTGCCTTTAGGTCGCGCGATGATGTCAATTTCTGAATCTAAAGGATTGTCTGGCTCTACCAAAACCAAGTCGCAAGTATCATCAACGGTAAAAAGCGAGCGAAAAACTTCAATAAAATGTGTCCGAACTTGATGAAAAGTGGCAAGAAACTTCTCTTTTGCCACACCATCAATTTCCGCAATCGTATTTAACAAGGACTGTTTCGCTTCTCGCAAATCTTTGCATTGTTGCATAATAAAGTCATAGCGTTCCTTCATTTCCGTAAAAGCCTCTACCGCCATTGGATTAATTTCTCCAAATGACTGCACTTGATTTCTCGTTTTAAGCAATTGAGGTTCAATCACTTCTACGCTATAACTTTCCACAGGATTGGGAAAAACAGAAGCGTCTAATTTATCCACTTCTATCTGAAACTCTACTGACATACGCTCTTGCAAAGACGAAATTTGTAACCGAATTTCATTCCATTCGTCTTTTCTACGCTGAACTTGTCCCTGCAAAGCATCACGTTGCTTGCGGTCTTTTTCTAAGGCTTCCGCTTCTTGATAATTTGCATTTTTGGTTTGCGCCAAGGTCTGCTCTGCCGTATCTGTTTGTTTTTCAAGTGCTTTTTTCTGCTCATGCAAAGCAATTGCCTCCTCATCGTCTTGGGCATTACTTTGGATAAGTGCTTCAATATCAGCTTTTACCGTTTCTAACTCTCCGCGATATTTTTCTTCAGATTTTACCAAATTTGCTGCAAGGTCTTGTTTTTGTGAAAGTTCGCGCTGCAAATTCGCATACCCATTTTGCGTCTGGATCATTTGAATATTCGCCTGATTATAACGCGCCGAAATGCTATTTACCTCCAAAGCTCCTTCATTTGCCAACTCTCTCGTTTCCGATAAATCCAAATTTAGGCGATTCAAACGCGCTTGTGCGCCCTCAATTTCAGGGGTTAATTCTCGTATTTTTTGTTGAATTTGTGTCACTTCTTTTTGCAAAGCATCCGTACGTTGCCCTACCCGCATCAAAAACTCACGATGCTCTTTTTCGCGTGTTGTAAGGAGTTCTGAGTCTCTTTGCTTTTCAATGTGTTTTTTATTAAGTGGCTCTAGTTCCTTGTCGTAGCGAATTTTTCGCAATTCTTCGAGTTTTGCAGTTGCCTCCGTCAAGTCCTTTTTTTGCGTCATCAATTGTTGATTGAGGTCTGCGATTTCAAGGCTCAACACTTCTAAATTTTTTGCACGCCCCAGTCTTTTTCCTTCAAATAAGCCAAAAGAACCACCACTTTGCACGTATTTTTTGCGAATAAATTTGCCGTTTTTATGAATATAGACCACATTTTCTTCAGGATTTTGAGGAATATCGCCTTCTTTTTCAACAAGATAAACATTCCCTAATAACAAATGTGCAAGATGTTGATATTTCTCGTCAAAGGTAGTAAAAGACAATAGCGATTGTACATTTTCTGTTTTTTCTAAGGTAATTTCCTGATATTGAAACTGTTGTAATTCTTCCAAAATAAAGAAATTCGCCCGTCCTTTGCTGGTTTTCGCCAATAATTCGATGGATTCTACCGCTTCTTGCAGATTTTCCACCACATAATAACTCAAATACGGCTCAAGGTACTGCTCAATCGCAGGTTTATATTCATTGGGGCAAGCAAAAATATCCGACAATAAAGGCGCGTTTTTGAGTTGAGGCGCATTTTTTTTCAAAAATTTCACCGATTCAGGAAAACCTTCCAATTTGTCCACCAAAGATTTGGTCAAATTGTATTCGTTTTGCTTGGCATCTAAGACGCGATTTACCTTATACACTTCCTCTTTTAAGGAAACTGCAAGTTGTTCAGAGTTTTTTAGTTCCGCCTCATGCGTGATGCGTTTTTGACTTATTTCCGCAATTTGCGCCGCCAGCGTTTCAATTTCAGCGCGTAAACTTTCTGCTTTTTCTACAAATTCCTCCAAGTCATCTTCCCGATGATTTCTATCTTCCTCATTTCTCAACAATTCTGACTCCAAACTTTTCAAACGAACACTTTGCATATCTTTTTCGCGCACAAAGCCCCGCAATTCCGTTTCCAATTCTCGAAACTCATTTTCTGCTTCTTTCACTTTTTGCTGCCGAATATTCTGCGATTCTTGCGCTTTTTGCAATTC